>CBDVDB010000061.1:0-10633 GCA_965372625.1 uncultured Nitrospinaceae bacterium | reverse complement strand
CGAAAGATTATTACGACGAGCGGGAGTTGGATATTCCTTTAAAAAAATTCCGCGAAGAGGGAGCGAACGTGCGCATCGCGTCCACCAAGCTCAAGGAAGCGGTGGGTATGAAAACCGGCCGGATTATGCCGGATGTGCTGGTGGTGGACGCCATCGAGGGCATCACCGGCGACAGTTATGTCACCGGGGCCAAAGGCACCCGCCAGATTCTCGGCGTCTTTCATGGCGTGGTGGTGATCGGCGGAAGCGGCGCCCGGAAATATATATGGCCCGACAAACTGACCCGCCTGTTGTTGCTGGACCGATATAAGAGCAATATGGTGGTGGCCGGAATCGGGCAGGGCGTGCCGGCGCTGGGTGAAGCGGGGTTGATCGAAAATATTGAAGTCGCGGCGCCGCAGGACAAACACACACTCCCGGAGTTGGACAAGGCCGCCGCGATTCTCTCCGAAGAAAAGCTGGAGGTGCAGGACCGGGTGATTACCGCGGTCGGCGCCGAAGTGGTAGAAGAATTTGCCGAGGCCGTTATCGAAGCGGTCATGAAAACGAACAAGAAATAGAAACGTGGCGTCGATCACGCCGCCCCTCTAGCGAGGGAGGCAACTGGCTGACCGTTCATGGCAATCGATGGCCATGGGGCGCGATTAAAAAAAATGAGTCCAGCGTCACGCTGGCCGGCTTTTAGAGACCGAGTTCGTCCTCTTGTTTCTCTTTTTGCGACTGGACGATTTTCAGGCGGATTTTAAACGCGTTGTTTAAATCCTTGACAATGTTTTCCTTGGCGTCGGGGAAATGGATTTTTTGATTGAAATCTTCCAGCGAGCGGTCTTCCAGGAGTTTGGCAAATGCCTCGTCCAGAAACGGGCGGGTCATCTGCACCACGAAATCAAGCGAAATTGAAATCCTCTCGTACTTATCCCAGTTTTCCAGAATATACTTTCTAAAGGACTCCGCCGAGGGCGAACCGTCGTCGGAGGTACGGCCGGACAGCATATCGGTTCCCATGAATTTATAAAGACTGATGGTTAATTCGTTTTCCATTGTTCCTTCCATAACTTACGTTTGATTTGAATTTTATTCCTCGGCCAGGGTAACGGACTTGATCTCCATCCGGTTGTTGGGGTTGTCGTTGGAATCCCGCGGCTCGTTGACGATTTTATCCGCCACGTCCATGCCTGCAATGACCCTGCCGAACGCCGTGTACTCCCCGTCCAGGAAAAACGCATCATTCACGCAGATGAAAAACTGCGAGCCGGCGCTGTTGGGGTCCTGGGACCGCGCCATGGAGAGCACTCCCCGCACGTGTTTGGTATCGTTGAACTCGGCGTCGATGCTGTAACCCGGCCCGCCGGAACCATGCTGGCTCCGGTTTTCGGATTTCGAGTTGGGGTCCCCTCCCTGAATCATAAAGCCGGGGATGACGCGATGAAACGCGGTGCCGTCATAAAAGTTTTTACCGGCCAGCTCCTTGAAGTTTTTGACATGCCCCGGAGCTTTATCTTCAAATAATTCCAATTTAATCGTGCCGTGCACGGTTTCGATCACTGCAATTTCTTTACCCATAAAAAGCTCCTTTGGCTTTTAAAATTATTCTTTTTGCTTGATGGTTATTTTCATGGAGACGGGTTCGACAGGGTTGTCCCTCGGATCACGCGCCACGCGGACAATCTTATCCGCCACTTCCATCCCCTTGATGACTTTCCCGAAGGCGGTGTATTGGCCGTCGAGAAAATTAGAATCCCTGACCACGATAAAAAACTGGGAACCCGCGCTGTTGGGATCCTGGGACCGCGCCATGGACAAGACTCCCCGTGTGTGCGGGGTATCGTTGAACTCGGCCTTGATGGAATACCCGGGTCCGCCCACGCCGTGCCTGTCCCGGTCCGCGCTTTTGGAGTTGGGATCGCCGCCCTGGACCATGAAGCCGGGGATCACCCGGTGAAACAGAGTGCCGTCATAAAACCCGGTCTTGGCAAGCGTCTTGAAATTCTTGACGTGCCCGGGGGCCTTGTCGGAGAAAAACTCCACTTCGATATTACCGTATTTGGTCTCAATTACAGCGATATCCTCCGCCAATACGGGACCTACGCCCCCGGCCATCATCGCCACCGCCATCCAAACCCAAATTGTGATCTTTCGCATGGAACCCCCTTAAAAATGATTTAAACTGTTGAAGCAACCCCCAAATGGCCGAAAAGCCGATTTTAAGATAGAGGAAATTGGTAACCGGGCCATTGTAAAGGAATGAAAACTTTATTGTCAATGAACATGCCAAACCGGGGACCCCGCCTGCGCACCTGCTTTATCGGATTCACCTACCTGCTGGCGGGTTTGGGGGTGGCCTGCCTGATTTTCGGAGCGGTCATTCCGATAGCGGCGGGAATGCTGTTTCTGGCGGTGTTGGCGGCGTGTTTCACGCTGGAAATGCACCAGAAAATCCCGGTTATCCCGCCCAGCCGGTTTTCCATCTGGGTGACGGGTCTGGTGGTTTTACCCCTGATTTATTTCCTGTGGGAACCCCCGATTCTGGACCTTACGGTCTGGTTCCTGATATTTATCATGCTCACCCGTTTTGTGTTCAAGTCCGAATTCAACGATTATCTATACGGGTATCTGATCTCGATCGTTTGCCTGCTGATCGGGGCCTTATTCATTCAGAATCTGGTTTTCGGTCTCTTGTTCCTGTCATTTTATCTGGTGTTGGGCTGGTGCCTGATGTTTTACAACCTGATGGTGGAGCGGGTGGGCACCCATTGCCCGCCGTCGGGTTTTCGCCGGGCAGGCGAACAGGAGGCCGCCGGATACTCTTTGTTCGGTCTATCCACCACCATGATCCTGGCCAGTTTTATTTTAACCGCGGCCATTTTCGTCAGCTTCCCACGGATGGGTCTGGGATTTCTGGCGCTGGACTCCGGCGGGGGGGCGGTCAGCGGTTTTTCCAACCGGGTGAAACTGGGCGATGTGGGCCGCATCAAGCAGAACGACAGCGTGGTCATGCGGGTGGAATTCCGCAAAAACGGCCGGGTCTACCGTCCCCTCACCCCAGTCCTCTGGCGAGGGGTGAACCTGGACTTTTATGACGGCACCACCTGGACTTCCACCCTGCCCCCCGCCTGGCAGGCCTACAACAAACGGGAACGGGGGGTGCCCCTGTTCACGGTGCCGGCGCCCAGCGAAGTGGTGGTGCAGGAAATCTATATGGAGTCCTTTAATTCTCCGGTGGTGTTCACCTTCGGAGTCCCCCTGAATATTGAAGGCACCTTCAGGAGTATTCAAATGGATCAGGGGTATTCCCTGAAGACCCTGGATAACCACAGCGGGCCCCGGCGGTTCACCGTTATCTCCGATGTGGGCCATCCCCAATCCAATTATCCCGAGCCCGTTTACTTCAATGTGCGCCGATTGTTCCCCAACCGATTTCTGCAACTCCCCGAGACCAGCCCCCGGACCGTCCAACTGGCGCATGATCTGGTGGACGAGTCCGATCCCAAAACCGTTGTGGCGCAAAAAATTCTCAAATACCTGAAGGACAACTATGGTTATTCGCTGGACATGGAGCGGAATACCGACGGGACCCCTTTGGATGAATTTTTATTCGAGCGCCGGGAGGGCCACTGCGAATATTTTGCCACCGCCATGGTGATGCTGTTGCGGCTGAATGACATACCGTCCAGGATCATCAACGGTTTTGCCGGTACGGAATGGAACGATCTGGGCCAATACATGGTGGTCCGCCAGGCGCATGCCCACTCCTGGGTGGAAGCTTATATCCCGGGCCGGGGCTGGCAGGTGTACGATCCTACCCCTCCCGATCCGTCGGCCGCCTCCCGGTCGCCCGGTGCACTGGCCCGCAGGCTCGATTTCATGCGGCTTTACTGGCAGAGGTATGTGATCCGGTATTCCACGCAGGACCAGGTAAAAATGGTGAACTACCTGCAGGGCGGAACAAAAAATTTAAAAGACCGATTCAAGAATTGGGAAATCCCCAGTTTCAGGGAAATGCTGGATGCCGCGCGCAACCACCTTGTGACACTGATTTTGATCGCCGCGGGAATTCTGGGTTGGCGGCTCGCGTCAAAAAAATACCCATGGCAGGGAACCCTGTGGGCTTCCCGGTTGCCTTTCGCGGTACGGATCTACCGTCAAATGCTGATGCGTCTGGAATCCCAGGGAATTTTCAAATCCAAAAGCGAGACCCATCTGGAGTTTTTAAATACCCTGACCGGCCTGCCTCCGGAAAAGCGGGAGGCGGTCGAGTCGATCACCCGGTTCTACGAACGCCACCGCTTCGGCAACCGGCCTTTTTCCCCTGATGAGCAACACCGCATCCAATCCCTGATCCGGCAAGTCTGAACCGTATTCCCCGTCACCCCAAAAAAAAATTGCAGGGTGGCGCCGGGTTTCCCGACCTATTATTGACAACCTATGGGTGAAAATATATATTCGCTCACCTGCAATAACTGTGAAGAACTATTCGGGAGAAACACCATGCGCCGCCTGCCGGGTTTGATCAGCCTGGGACTCATTCTGGCCTTTACCACCAACGTCTATGCCGCAGGCAGTGGCCTGTATGTCGGCGGCCTTGCCGGCGCATCCATACGGCCGGATACCCTCCTTGTCAGTCCGAGCCTGGGTTCCGAGATCGTGGAATTTCAGCCGGGCTTCACCTTCGGAGGGTTTCTGGGCTATGATTTCGGGAATCACCTCCGTCTTGAAGGCGAACTCTCCTACCGCGAAAATGTAATCCGCACCGGCGGCGGTGACGACCCACAGGCCGGAACCTCATCCATGATGCTCAACGTCTTTTACGATTTCTACCCATTTAAAAAAGAGTTCGAAATTTATGTTGGAGGAGGCCTGGGTGTCGCCACCGCGCAACTGGATACCACTTCCCTGGGTCGGGCGATGAATGAAAATGATAACGTGTTCGCGTATCAACTGGAAGCCGGGATCGGCTGGAACATCATCCCCAACGCAACCTTCACCCTGGGGTACCGCTTCTTCGACACAGCCGACCCGGAGTTTGTATTATCCTCCGGCCCCACGGTCCGGATAGGGCTGTTAAATCATGAGGTTATTGTGAAAATGCGGTACCTGTTCCACCTTTAAACCCCGCCCCTCAGGTTCATTAAGTTCCCTGACCTTATCAAATCCTTTGATTACAGGTTCTTTAATCATGTCAAAAATATCCGTATTCATAATCGGTTGCGGCGCGCCTTCCCATTTGCTACTCTTTTAAAAATTTCGAGTTAACTTCACTTGGAGGAACTATGAAACAGCTGACTGGAATCCTTTTAGGAAGTCTAATTTTACTCATCGCCGCCCCGGTCTGGGCACAACAGGCTTACCTTTCGGGAAATATCGGCTTCGGTTACCGGCCGGATGCCGATATCAGCATTACTTCACTGCCATTTGAAAATGACCCGGCTTTGGTGCTCAATGGCGCCATCGGGATGGAAGTGAACCCCAATATCAGGGTGGAAGGGGAAATCGGATTTCATCTTAATACGGCGGATCAGGGAGGCACCGGCACCGACTGGACCTTCCGTACGATCAGTTTCATGGGAAACGGCTATTTCGACATTCCTCTCCAAGCTCCCGTGAAACCTTATATTGGAGCCGGTATTGGTTTCGCCCAGGTAAATTTAGAGGGCGAGTTCGGGGGGTTCACGACTGACGATTCCGATCTGGTTTTAGCCGCTCAATTAATGGCTGGAATCGGTTTTGAAATCAGTCCCAAGGCAACCTTGACTTTCGGGTACCGTTATTTCACCACCTCCGACCCGAGTTTTAATATTTCAGGGGGGTTCGAAACGGAATATTTCAGTCACGATTTTCTGTTCGGCGCCCGCTTCCGGTTCTAAACCCCACGCCTCCCCAACGATGGCGGCCTTGCCGTTAAACTGAATATTCCCCAAGGGGCGGACCCCGGTCCGCCCCGTTTATTCCCCTCTTCCATTGAATTTCCACAAAAAGGACCTATATTTTCTTATAGGTCGTAAACCGGTGAGCTTCCCCTCGTCTACTTTAATTGGGCAGAGAAACTCACGCAGTACCAAAATCTTCAATTTTAAAAATCACCGCTTGGGGCCTCAGTATTTAAGCTCTGCCAGCGAATATACCGGAAGGGAGGATACTTATGAATCTGTCGATGTTCCGGATGACACTCGTTTTTACTCTGACCGCTGTTTTGCTCTTCCCCACCGCAGTTCGTTCCAACCCCTCGGAGGGCCCTGCCGGAATTTCCGCCCGGCGGGCGGCAGACTTTGTCCACAGCGTGATTGAAGCCGGCCGCACGACTTATTCCCGGGCTATAGTGGACCGTCTCGGCAAATCCCCTGGTATTAAAACCACCGAAAACTGGAAACAGGAAAACACCCTTCCCCTGCCGGCGCAATTTTTGATGATGTCCTCCAGGATATCCAATCAACGCGGGATCGGAATGCGTTACCGTTTGATGAGTCTGTGGCCGATCAATCCCAAAAATTCCCCCCGTTCCCAAACGGAGCAACGGGGCCTGGAACAGGTAGCTCAAAACCCCGATCAACCCTTTACCTGGATCGTCCAGAAAAACGGCATCTGGTTCTATGAAGCCATCTATCCCGACAACGCCGTGGCGGAATCCTGCGTTTCCTGCCACAACCATCATCCGAAAAGTCCCAAAACCGACTTCAAACTCGGAGAGGTCATGGGAGGAATCGTGATCGACCTCCCTCTGGGCAGGCGACTCAAAAAAAGCCCGGATGATCAGTTTGTACTGCCTCCGGAGGTGGTGGCGGATTATGTGCATTCGGTCCTGGAGTCGGACCGGACCGTTTATGCCAGGCATGTTGTGGATCGCCTCCAAAGCAAAGGGATTCTATCGGTCACCGAAAACTGGGAAAAGGAAAAGTCCCTGATGCTTCCGGCGCAGTTCCTTATGCATACCAGCCGCCTGATCAGGGAAAAAGGCCTGGGTGTGAACTTACAATTGATCAGCCGATGGCCCATCAACCTGAAAAACCGGCCGGCCAATGAGTTTGAAACAGTGGGACTCGAAACGGTGGAATACCATCCCATCCGGCCCTATATCGGCCGGGTTAAAGTGGGACGCAAGCAGTTTTTCCAGGCCATCTATCCGGATTTGGCGGTCACATCGGCTTGCGTCGATTGCCACAATTCCCATCCGCAAAGCCGGAAACGGGATTTTAAATTATGGGATGTCATGGGGGGAATTGTCGTCACACTACCGGTCCAATAGGCAAAAAAAACCCGAGAGCCCAAAAAAGGCTCCCGGGTTTTCGCAAAAACCGCTTGACGGGGGGGGTGTCAGGCGGTTTGTTCTTTAAGCCGCTTCAATAATCCTTTAAAAGACTCCTGCCGGATCACCTTTGAAAACTGAAACCGGTAATTGCGTACCATGCTGATCCCCTGCACCAGAAAATCATACACCCGCCAGTTTTTACCTTCCCGCTTCAGCTTGTAGTGGATGGCAATGGTCCGGCCTTCGCTCACAATCTGGGTTTTGATAAAGGCGTAGTCTCCCTTGACCCGCTCACTCAGGAAATGCACCTTGCCGCCCTGGAAATTTTCAATCATGTGCATATAGGACTTTTCCAGAAGCTTTTGGAATAAGCGCGTGAACTGTTTCTGCTCCTTGCGGGTACGGCGGTCCCAGAGGTTGTCCAGCGTATGCATCGCCATCCGCCGGAAATTGAATTGCTTGCCGATCACCTTGCGCAGGGCCAGCTTGCGGGATTTACCATCCTTTTTCAAATTTTCGTCGGTGACAATTTCCAGAACCTGCTCAACCGTCAATTTCAATTCACTGGCGGCGTCGGAAAATCCAAAACCGGTGGTACCCACCGCCGCAACTTTGATCGGCGCGGGTTTGGAAGGTTTACTCTGGTTTTTTTTCTGGGGGGCAGGTTTAAGTTTGGACGCTTCCGCGCTTTTGGCTAAAGCCAGCGGAGGCGCGATCAAAAGAAAAGACAGGGCCGCGCCCAACAGTACTAAATAAAATTTTCGGTTACTCCTCATGGGAAAACTCCCTCCTCACCTACGTCCTTGCACTCTCCATGCCGCGTGGAGAACAAATTTGACCGCAGAAACACACATCCTGCTAAATCAAACCAAATCAACCCTGACGACACATGAATTAATTAAGATATTGCTAATTTAACATAGAAAACCAAGGTAAACCAACAAAAATTCGCACATTTTGGACCCAAATGTATACATTTTTGTATACACCCCAACTTACTTATTGATTTTATTGCTCCTCACTTTTTCTGGTTTTTCGATAAAATTTTAAGTGTTTTATTAAAATTAGACTGAATTGGCTTATCAGAGGAGCGCGCGGTTGGGTGTGGAGGAACAGGCAGGAACGCGTCGGGTAGAGCAGGTCGGTTGGCACCTTGACGCGGTGTGGCAACCGTCTCGCCCTCTCCCCTGAAGCGCTTCCTGTTCTCGCGGATTGATATTTCCAACATTGCCTTTGCCGGCAATTCCCTTACACTAAAAATAACACAGGGAAAGATTCGGGGGGATCGCTCCTGGGAGGAAAGGCATCATGAAGCGCATCCAGATCGTCCTGTTGCTTTTGATCTTCTTTGAAGGGTTGCTCACCAGCTCCGTTACCTGGGCCTGCAATAATCCAGAAGACGGTCCACTGCAATCCCTGTTGAAAGCGAAGAACTATGAGCAGGCCGCAAGCCTGGCTCAATCCCGTATCAAGGCACACCCCGACGACCCGAGGTCCCACTTGGCTCTGGCTTCCGTGTACCTTCGCCAGGCCTTTCAGGAAGGAATCCACATCAATACCGAGGCCCTCGGCCTGAAACCCGGCGAAAGCGGCACCGCTAAAATCACCCCGGAAAATCTGGAGCAGGTGTTTCAATCCCGCATTCAGATCGTCCCTGAATATGCGGACAAAGCCGCCGCCGTTCTGGAGAAAGTCGTCCAACGCTGGCCGGATCAACGGCAGGCCCACTTCTGCCTGCTGGACCTTTACCAGAAATCCGCCGACCACAAAAAATTCCTGAAAACCACCGACCGCGTGGCCAAGACCTTCGGTAAGGAGGGCGCGCCCCTGGTGGAAGAACTGCTCCCTTACGCCGTCTTTTACTTTAAAAAAAATCAGCTTAATCTTGCGGGAGATTTTTACGAGGTTCTTCTCAAACACTTCCCGCAATCGGAAAAAGTGCTTTCCAGTTTCGGAGTCATCCGGCTCAAGCTGGGCAATCTCGATGAGGGAGTGACCTATTTCATGCGCGCCCACCGGATACAACCGAAAGACCCTCTTATCTTGTGCAATATCGGTGAAGGGTCCATCTACCAGCAAAAATTCGAACAGGCGCGTAAATTTCTTCAATTATGCGCCAGGCAAAAGCCCAAGCGAATTGCCATTTATTTCGACCTGGCCATCCTGGCGATGGCGGAAAACCCCGAGAACTCCATCCCCGCCTGGGAGCTCTATCTGAAAAAGAATGAAACCACGCCGGACCACCCCGACTGGGTTCTTTTGGGACGGCAAACTCTCGAAAAAGCAAAATCCGGGATCACCCGGGAGGAAGCCATACACCTTGCCGACCGGTTTATTAAAGCCAGAGGATCCAAACTGGCTATCCCTCTCATAGCCTGGCTGGTGAAACAGGACTCCGAAGAACCCCTTTATCCTTACCGGCTGTCTCAGGCCTACGATCTGGAGGGCTTCTATCTTCAGGCCTATCAGCACGCCATCAGGACAGAACAGCTCCTTTTAAAGCACCCGGAGCTTAAACGTCCAAAGATAACCCACGTCCGCTTTGAATTGGGACGCCTGGCCTATGCCCTGCAAAAATGGGACGAAAGCGCGAGCTTTCTCGAAAAGGTAATGGCAGATAATCCGAAAGCCCCCAACCTGCAATATCTGCTGGGCCTGACAGAACTCGAGCGGGGCAATAAGGATGCGGCAAGAAAATATTTTCAGGATTGCCTCGACCAGCCAAACAACGCTCAATACGCTACCTACTGCCGCAAAAGCGTTAACTCATTGTAAAATAAGGTAAATCCCCAACCCAACCCATTGTTGCAAAAACTTATTGCAACGTCCCTCTATTTGGACTAATATCACCCTTTCTTGTGGTAGGAATTTTTCTGCCCGGCAGGAGGGGGATCATGCCGCAAAATTCTAAGAACTACCTGGATAAAATCTTCGACTCGCTCAACGAGGCGGTGTTCGTCTACAACCAGAATATGGAGATCCAATACTTCAACACCGCGGCGGAAAAAGTCACCGGCCACCTCAGCAAGGACGTAATCGGCACAAAATGCACCGCCCTGTTCGATAAAAGCCTGTGCCTGAACAACTGCGAATTATGCATGACGGTTAAAGCGGCTAAAAGCCAAAAAGTCCGATTCAATTCCCCTTTCATCCGCAAGGATGGGGTAAGGCGCATCGGGGATTTTCAGGCCGGCCTCCTGCGCAACGATTCCGAGGGCAACATCGAAGTGCTGGTCTCCCTCACCGACATCACCGAAGTCACCCACCTCAAAAAGGAGTTGCAGGAAACCCATTCATTCCGCAACATGGTGGGCAAAAGTCCCGAGATGAAAGAGGTGTTCGCGACCATCCAGACCGTGGCCGGCTACGATTCCACGGTTTTCATTTCCG
>CBDVDB010000060.1:0-10726 GCA_965372625.1 uncultured Nitrospinaceae bacterium | reverse complement strand
CCAGGGCATCTCCGACAATTCCGTAGTCGGCAACTTCGAAGATGGGCGCATTGGGATCTTTATTGATGGCCACAATACATTTGGAGGAGGACATTCCGGCCAAATGCTGAACGGCACCGGAGATGCCACAGGCAATATACAAATCGGGGGACACCGTCCGTCCCGTCTGGCCTACCTGATTTGAATAATTCCGCCAGCCATTATCCACCACCGGCCGACTGGCCCCAACCGCGCCCCCAAGTACCTTGGCAAGCTCCTCAATTAAAGGAAAATTCTCAGGACCCTGCATACCCAAGCCACCGGAGACCACTATTCGCGCCTCGCTAACATCCAATGCCCCACCGCCCTTGACAACTTGCTTCAATTGCAAAAGCTGGGAAGTTCCGGTCCACTCGGGGGAATGGTCAATAATGCCCGCCTCCTTTTCACTGGGTGCGGAGTCGGACCGAAAGACATTGGGCCTAAGGGTAATGATTGCCGGATCAGTTCCTGAAAATTCCAGGGAAGAAATGGATTTGCCGCCATATACGGGCCTCTGAACAATGATGCCGGAGGCATCATTATAATCCAGACCGATACAATCGGTCGCCAATCCGGTACCCAGACTGGAGGCCAGGGCGGCTGCCAGTTCCTTACCGTGGTTGGTGGCGGGCAATAGCACCGCCGCCGGCGGCGATTTGCCTATACATCCAATAAGAGCCGTCAGATAACGGGAGCTGGTGTAAGTCTCCAACTCCGGATCGACGATCAAAATTACCTGATCCACGCCGGACCGGGCCACCGCCTGCACGGCCTCGCACCTTTGGGAGCATAAAAAAACCGCCTTGACCTGGCCGCCGGATTGGGCAGACAGCATTCGCCCGGCCTGAACAGCTTCCAGGCTGACCGGCTTCACCCTCCCCCCGGTATGTTCTATGACCACCCAAATATCTTTTCCATCAGACATCGCCAAGCGCCTTTTAGCCCATTTGGGCAGTGCGTGAATAGAGCGGGTTTTTGCTTCCGGTTCGGACCTCTCCCGCGCGCCCTTCTTAAAAAGGCCGGGAGAGGATCCGCCACTTTCCTTATTTTTTCAAGGTAGCCTTCAAGGTAATTTCCGGCCCGGCCAGGGCCTTGGAAACGGGACATCCTGTTTTGGCGGCCTCCGCTTGCTCCTGAAATTTAGCTTCATCAATATCCGGGATAACCGCCTCGCACACCAACTCAATTTTAGTAATTCCAAAACCGCCCTCAACCGCTTCCAAATGAACGGTGGCTTTAGTATCAACACTTGTAGGATTAAATCCGGCTTTGCCCAGGCCAGCTGAAAAGGCCATGGAATAGCAACCGGCATGGGCCGCGGCAATCAATTCTTCGGGGTTGGTTCCTGACCCATCTTCAAACCGGGAGGGAAACGAATAGGCGCCTTCGTAGGCTCCGCTTCCCAATTTCATGGTTCCTTTACCTTCCTTCAAACTTCCCTCCCAACGAGCCTCAGATGTTCTTGCAGGCATAGTTATTCCTTTCAAATTGTAAGAGCCGGGCAGAACCCGAACTCATCATTTAATGAATAAATAAAAAAGGAGATTCTTTGGCACTAAAAAGTACCAGATTTTACTTGGATGAACAAGCGGGGAAAAGGATTCTTTTCCACAGCCGGGGAAATACTACTGCGGGGGGTTGAGCTTACTGATAGCCTCCAAAAGATCGCTTTTGGACACGGGCTTAATAAGACACTGATCGAAATCTCCGGCCTGGTAGTAGCCATCATTATCTTCACCCGGGTCGCCGACCAGAGCGAAAATGGGGGTTTTGGTATTTTTCTTATTGAATTCTCTATCGCGGATTTCCATGGTGGCGCCGACCCCATCCAAACGCGGCAATTGAATATCCATAAGAATCAAATCATACTTTGCGTCATCATGCATTTCGATTGCGACCACACCATCATTAGCCACATCAACATCGTAGGGGCCCTGCTCCAGAAATTTTTCGATCAGCCGGCAGGTGTCTTCACAATCATCCACTACCAGAATTTTCATTCTATTATTTTCACCGCACTCTTCCGAGGCCACGGAATTGCCGGAGTATTCTTCTTCTGTAGACGCCTCATCGCTAGAAGCAATGGAGCCTTCGGAATTTTCTTCCTCAGCCGACGCCTCGCCGGCATCTGTTTCTTCCGGTTCTACTGGTGCAGGCAGATGCAACATTGCATCCTGGATCTCAGACATGGAGCCTTTTTCAAACCGGACGCTGAATCCAAAAGTAGCGCCCCCTTCGGTATTATTTTCAACCCAGATAGCGCCCCCCATTTGCTCGACAAAACATTTGCAGATATACAAACCCAGGCCGGTGCCGCCGTAATTTCTTTCCACATCCGGATCTCCCTGAGCCAGGCGGTCAAAAATAGTCTCTATCTGGTTTTCAGGAATGCCCATGCCGCTATCCAGGACCAAAAAGTTAACGGTACACTCCTCGGGATCATCGGCTCCCTTTTGCACCAATACCTGGACTTCGCCTTCGTAAGTAAACTTGATGGCATTATTAACGAGGCTGACCAGAATCTGCTCCAGCCTTTTAATATCACCAATCAAATATTGCGGAACATCCGGATCGATGGTTACCGTTAATGGAATGCCTTTGTCCTGGGCGGTCAAAATAAGTGTCTGCATAATTTCACGCACCACTTCGTTTAATTGAAAAGAAATGGGATCCAGTTGAAAAACTCCTTCCCGCAGTTTAGCGACATCAATGATGTCATTAAATATTCCATTCAATTTCCTGGCGGTCTTGCGGTAAAAGTCGAAGCAGGCCCGTTGGCTCGGGTCCAGATGTGTCTGGTCCAACCAGTCTCCCAGTTGATTGATGGTATGAATAGGAGCCTGGATTTCATCGCACATACTGATCAAAAGATCGGCCTGTAAACTTTTAGCCCGATACGTTTGCTCCAGCTGTGATTCCAACTCATCGATCTTGAGTAATTTTTCATCCAGCTCGATTTTCTGCTCGCGGATCGCCTCACTCAATTGATCCATGACCAAAACCACCCGGTCGGAACCTTTAAAATCCGAATATATGGATTTCATCTGCCCTTTCAATTGGTCGGGAAGATGCATATCTGACAAATCTTTTTTGAACAAGCCCCATTTAAACACGTGCACCACCTTAAGTTTTATTATTAATACCATTAACAGGGTCAGTGATTATCGGGTATTAAACAAGCAATTTTATTGCCAAATTAAACAGGTTTACCCTGATTTCAATAACCCCTTATTTTTGAAATTTATGAAAATTCCCGCTCAGGAAGCGGAGGGTGAAACGAGTGGCACTATCGATAATCCGGACAATGCGGCTGGCAGAAATGTAACAATGAAAATGTAAATGAAACGCGGGGGGAAGGTTAAAACCGGGAGGGATAAAGCCTGCGGTTCAGGTCAAAAAATATTGCCCGGTAGGTGATTTAAAGAATTCGTCAAGCGGAATGTTTTCCTGCTTGATAAATCCTTTTTGCGGAAGAATACCGCGAGACACCAGGTCGACTACGGCGCAGATGGACCCGGCGGTGGTCCAGGCAATGGCTCTCCAGGTGCGCCCGGCGATATCGATGGGATAATAACTTCGCACAAATTCCTCTCTCATGATTTTTCCATTGAGCTGTCCTTCCACCGCGGCATGCACATACACGACATCATCGTTCACCGGAGGTTTGGCATTCACAAGAATTTCGCCCGCCCGCTTGCGGTCCTTGCGCATGAACAATTCATTGAAGAAGAATTTCATCAATTGGCAATGGCCGGGATAGCGAATGGTTTTGTAATTGAGTTTCTCCACTTTTCCTTCATAGGTTTCGCACATGCTCCCCAGACCGCCGGAAGTGGCAAAGGCTTCCAGGGGAACCCCGTCGATGACGATAGTCTCCAAACCTTCCATGGCCGTCACCTCGGCTCGCTTGCTCTCTTTGATCACTTCGCAGTCGTTCAAATATTCATTGACCACCCCTTCCGGTGACCAGTTGAAGGCGTAACCCAGAAGCCCCCGGGGATGCTGCGGTAAAGCGCCCACCCGCAATTCTATACTCCGCAGGTGGCGAAACTTTTTTGCCAGGTCCGCCCCGACAATACCTATGAAACCCGGCGCCAGTCCGCACTGTGGAGCCATGACTCCTTTGGCGGTTTTGGATAATTTTTTGATGGCATCAGTGGTAGGAATGTCTTCGGTCAAATCAAAATAATGTTTGCCGGCACGATGAGCCTCCTGGGCCACCGCCAGATTTAAATCGTAGGGCAGGCAGGTGACCACCGCATCGTGGTCTTTGATGGCTTTTCTGAGGACCGCTTTGCTTTGGACACGGCCCTTGAGAATCTTGAAGGGATATCCTCGGCAGACACCTGAGTCCAGGCCGGTGATCCGGTAACCGTTTTCAAACAGCAGGGTGGCGACCAGCCGCCCCACTTTTCCCAACCCGATCACCAGAACAGATTGAATTATTTGAGCCAATTATCTCTCCATCCATAATAGGGAATAGCAACAGTTTAGTGTTAATTTCCGGCTAAGGCAAGGGAAGTCAATGAAAGTGGGTGTGTGTCTATAATTTAATAAATAATTCAATCTTAGTTTTCAATAAGTTGCTTGGAATGTATGATTATTTAATTCCCTCGGGCCATATTGTGTCACTCATCCACTATTCCTGTAAATTTGTTTCCAGAGCTTTACCCCGTATGGGGGTTGTTTTTATTTGTCAGTTTATATATATCAACCAGTTAGTTTTTCTCCTTTAAATTGCTGCATTTATGGCACATAACCTGCATCAAATTCATGTGAATGATACAAAAGGGGTATGGGCCCCTATTGAATAAAGGGAATTTGATGAAACTGACCCAAAATCAAAATATTTCACAGGGTGTATCCAAAATCGTCAGTACCTTCATTCTGGCAGTGGGGTTTTCCCTTTTGACTGCCTTGTCGGCGCTGGCTGCTGAAAAAACCCAATATGATGACGTCTATATCAATGGTTACAAACTGGGGTTCTTTGAACAGTTGGCCTTGGAAGATCATATCGATCAGGACATCCCTGATGGAGACTACTTGTTGGATTTGGAATCCGGTATTTGGGGACCGGTCGACGAGCCAAACATCTGGCATATCGACATTCCCGAGGATTATCGGGAATACGTAGAATCTAAATTATCCGGTACGAGTAAGGCCGCCAAGGTGGACCTCGCCGTAGCGCGTGAAGAATGCGACAGCGGCTGCCTGTACTGGTAAAACGACTTAACCCCCCCCGCAACTCTGCCTTTGAACGTGATTGCCCCCCCCTTCGGGAAACCGCAGGGGGGATTTTTTTGGTCCCTTATTAACCTCTCCGGCAGGCGGGTTAAATAACCTTAACCTCATCGCGTAGCGCTTGCACCAGTTGGGAGCAAACCGCCTCGGGGGCCCCCTCAAAAATGATCCCCTTTTTGCGGCCAGGGGGCAGCGAAAGACCGGTTTCCCGGACACGGTTGGCCGCGGCACCCATCAACTCAGTGTCAAAACCGATTGCCGCCGCATCGAGAACGGTGATGTCTTTTTTCTTGGCCGCCATAATGCCTTTCAGGGAAGGCAGCCGGGGCTCGTTCAATCCCTTCTGGCAGGTGAGCAGCAGCGGTAGCGGAGCTTCAATGATCTCGGAACCCCCTTCAATCTGGCGGGTCACTTCGGCCTTTTGCCGGCCGTCGAAAAACTTCAAATCCGTCACCACGGCCACAAATGGCATTTCGAGCAAAACCGCGATAGCGGGTCCGACCTGGGCCATATCATCATCCACCGCCTGGCGGCCGCACAATATCAAATCATATTCCAGGGTGCCGATCGCCTTGGCCAATGCGGTCGCCACACCCAGGCAGTCCAGACCCTCAAATGCGGAATCCAGAAGGTGAACGGCCTTGTCCGCGCCCATGGCCAAACCTTTTCTGAGAGTATCCTTGAAGTTTTCGGGACCCAGGGTGATCAGGGTAATGGTGGTTTCCTCCGGTGCCTGTTCCTGAATGCGCACCGCTTCCTCCACCGCATACTCATCGTAAGGATTGAGCACCCGGGGCAGGCCTTCGGTATCCACCTTGCCATCCTTGATCAAGAGGGCCGCGCCGGTATCAATGACTTGTTTCACACAGACGATAATATTCACGAGATCTCCTGGCAAACGGGATATTGAATTGAAGGCTATTATCGCATTCCGCTTTTCAAATGAAAACCCTCAACTCCCATCATTTCCCAGGGAACCGGGTAAGTCACTTTTTCCTTGTCCCACGGCGCATCGTCCCATAAATTAATGAGTGTGACTTTAAATGATTCAAATACCGTGTCCCCGCCTGTGCCACGGGATGGTTTCTCCCTGGTGATCCGCATCCTGATGTACGCCTTCGCTTTCACTCAGTTTTCATATGTCACGGCGGATCCGGATCTTTGGGGGCATCTCCGCTTTGGCCAGGACATCTGGGAGCAGGGCCGGGTGCACGCTACCGATCCCTTTTCCTACACCGCCGCCGGGTCCTCATGGATCAATCATGAATGGTTGATGGAAGTTGTGCTGTATCTGATCTACCACACCCTCGATTCCACCGGCCTGCTGTTTTTCAAAGCCTTTCTGGGAATCTTCATTATCCATATCTTATCTTCACTGTATTTTGCGCGGGCCGGCAATGTTACCGTTTATCTGGTCCTGTTTGCACTCGTCATTCCCGTGATGGCTCCGGGATTTATGACCCGCCCGCACCTGGCCACATTTTTATTTCTGACCCTGCTGGTCTTTATCCTGCACAAATTCTTTGACGGCAATCGTCGGATACTCAAATGGACGCCGCTGATCATGCTGTTGTGGGTCAACAGCCACGGCGGAGTGGTGGCGGGGCTGGGTATTTTTGGCGTGATCACTCTGGTCGAGTTCATCCGGTGCGCCCGGTCCGGTGAGAGCCAGGGGGCCCTGCTCTTTAAGTATTTTCTGCTTTCCTGCGCGGCGGTGTTGATCAATCCTTATGGCTATCACCTTTGGGTCTTTTTTGTCCATTCCCTGGGAACAGCGCGGACCATCAGCGAATGGGACCCGGTGGCCTTAGTCGACTTCTCTCACTGGCAATATAAAATACTGGTCCTGTTGTTTCTTGGAACTTTTTTTCTGCCGAACAAAAAACGCGTCTGGGAAATTCTGATACTCCTGCTGGCTATTGTTTATGCCTTCCGGCATCAGCGTCACACGGTACTCACCGCGATCCTGCTGGCGCCTTATCTCTTATTTCAATATTCGCGTTGGCTGGAATGGGACCTTAAATTATATTACGATCGACTGTCCAGCCATTTCCATGCGGTCGTCCAGGGCATCCTGGGAATTTTCATCATTTTCCTGGTGGGGATGCAGTTGGACAAATACGCGGAAAACTATTTCAAAATCCGAGTGGACCCCATGGTGTACCCGGCCTATGCCGCCCAATTCATGGCAGCCAATCATTTGGAAGGCAACCTGGTGTTGCCCTTCAACTGGGGCGAATACATGATCTGGAAATCTCCCGGCTCCCGGGTATCGATCGACGGCCGGTTCCGCACCGTGTACCCGGAAGACGTCATAGAAATGAACCGGGCATTTGCTTTCGGTAAAGCGGAAGGCCTGGCGTTACTCAATGATTTTCCCACCCTGCTGGTGCTGACCAAAAAGCACGAAGCGCCCCATACCTTCATGGAAACGATGCCGGGATGGCAGAAAATTTATCAGGACCCAATCTCCAAACTGTTCATCCGGTCACAGGCGAGCATTCCGGATCACCCGCTCTGGCAACGGATCGTTGAGAATCAGAAAAAACGCAACGACGGCAGACTGTTCCTGCGTCCCGATTTCCCTCCCCCCTGGGCTTTTCCCGGATAAATCATTAAAAGCTGGCCAGGTTGTTTTCGATTTTTTTGAGGGCGGCTTTGATATGGTCGGACAGAGCCTGGCTGGTGATGTTCATCGCCTGGGCGGCGCGTTTCTTTTTAACGCCGCCGTAAAACACCATGCAGACGGCTATCAATTGTTTGTCCGTCAAGCGCGCTTCTCCCAGATCAATAGACGCTTCCTTCAGGTGCTCAAACTCGGGCCGGGTCTGGCCATCACCGTAATCTCCCGTTAAGCGGTTCAGCCAGAATTCAAGCTGGTCGGGAAGACTGAAACACAGGCGCGAATCCTCCTTAAAAGGCTCCAACTCTGCCTGCCAACGGCTTTTGGAACCGTCCCCGCTTTCCCCCGTATTTAACAAAGGGTAGACTTCGAAAAACTTTTTGATCCCCCACACCATCAATTCCATTTGCTTGTGGTACTGGCATAAATGCAGACTGTGGGGGAATAATCCCGGCTCAGCCGAATCCGCGGGCGACAGCAGAACCACCTCAAGCGACTCTCCCGCACAGCCTTTGCTGGACAGGGAATGCACGGCGCAGACCGGTTTTTTGTGATTCGTTCCAGATAGGGTCATTTTCAACCTGTTTTACTATTGAGCATATACTCCCGGAATTCCCGGTCGCTATACTTTAAAAAATAGGAGAACCAGCGCGGCGGCCGGGACTCGGCTAAATCCGAAAGACAGGCGGAGGGCAAGGATTCCGCCCGGCCCATTACCGGAATCCCATTCACAAAATCAGTACCCTGGCCGTTATGAATCCTCCAGAATTCCCGGGCCCAGCGAAAATGGAACCACATGGATTCCAGACTGGGTGTCGGCTTATACATGTAATTCCCGCAATACAAACATCGCAGATACGCATCAAATTCCGACATTCCCAACCGGCCACACCCTCTTTTCATCACCTCGCCATTGGTCAGGGTAAGGATCACCACCGGACAGCGAAATAACTTTTGAGTATTTTTCTTAAGTCTGCGCTTCACCAATCTTAATTTTCTCATCAGCCTCCCCATATATAAAAGCGGGTATAAACACCCATCCGCAAGGTTTTCGATTTTGGAAAATATAATCTTCTAACTCCCAATTAAGGGAGGTTTTACATCCGTTTCGCCATATTTCATTTGGCATACGGATGTTTTTATGCGATGCTTGAGAGATTAAAAACCCATGAAACTTGCAGGACTACCACTGGAAATTAAGTTATCCATTTATTTACAATGAATTCCATGTGTGGGGACATATATCCCCTCATGTGTTATACTATGGGACATATGTCCCTGCTTGTCAACTAAAATATGGTATGCCAAATATTAAAATTCACCCAACCATAAATAGAATGCTCGCCCTGCAAGCCGGACAATCCCTGGCGGACTTTTGCCAGCGCGTGGGCCTGAACTACGAGAACATCAAAAAATGTATTCAACGCAATGGGTTACCCGATTCGGAATCGCTCACCAAAATTGCGGAATATTATCATTTGGATCTCCGCTGGCTGATTTCCGGAACTGAGCCGTCCTCCTCTCTCAATCAGATGATTGCCAAAAAGATTGTGGATATCCGCCTGTCCAGGGGTTGGTCGCAGGCGGCATTGGCGGATAAAATACCGCTTTCCCCCAAAGTCCTGGACCTGTATGAGCAGGGTAAATGCGCCTTTTCAACCGATTTAATCCAGAAATTCAGCAAAACGCTGGATGTTCATCCGTGTGAACTGCTCACCGATGACGGACCCCTGCTGTTTCAAAGCCCCGAGCTCAAAATTTTCCAGACCACCAGCATCCAGAAAACCCCCCAGATTTCCGGGGAGGATTTCATCTCGGTTCCGTTGACGGAATCCGCCATCGCCGCCGGATTACCCATCATTCCGCAGGAAAGCATTGAGGACTACGTGCTTCTGCATATCCGCGCCGCCGGCAAATGCTCCAACCTGGTGGCCAGCCGGGTGGACGGTCATTCGATGGAACCCATGCTCCATCCCGGGGATATCGTGGTGATCGACCGGGATGATAAAATAATTGTAAAAAACCGGATTTTTGCCATATATCATGAGGGGGGTTTGACCGCTAAGTATCTGGAGCGGAAAAATAATCTGCTCATCCTGCGGCCCATCAACCCCAATGCGGAAATTCAGATCATTGATCTGAACGAAAATCCGCAACCCATCGTCGGCAAAATTATCGGGGCCTGGAAGGATTTATAATGACTGACGTTGTTTACAAAATTCTGCTGGCCGATGACAATCCCGTCAACCTCGATTTAACGGCCCGCCTGTTAAAGAAAAGAGGCCATGAGGTCGCCACCGCTGAAAACGGTCAGGAGGCGGTGGACTGTTTTCTGGCAAGCGCTTTCGATGTCATTCTCATGGACCTGGAAATGCCGGTCATGAGCGGAATCGAAGCCGCCCGGCAGATACGAGCCAAAGAAAAAGCTTCAGCCGTTGATACCCCGGCCTACACTCCCATTATCGCCATGACCGCCCACGACGAAGAAACCGAAAGAACCGCCTGCCTCGTCGTGGGAATGGATGGCTTCATCACCAAACCGATCAATATCAAAACCATCCATCAAACCATTCAGGAAATAATAGAAAGCTCCCAATCAAAATAAACCGGAAGGGCACTAAATTTTAAGGTGTGGTTTCCCTAAGGATATTTGACTCTCAAATCATTCAACCGGTTCCGCAGGGCCTGGGCGGCGCTGCAATTGAAATTAAACCGGCAATCGATGAAAGCCTCGGTAAACTCCGACGGTTGCGGATAATCCGGATCGCGCCGGATTCTCTCCTTCCGCGTCGGTACCGGTGGCGGATCAGCGGGGGTGATGGTGTTGCCTTCGTCGACCCA
>CBDVDB010000059.1:0-10801 GCA_965372625.1 uncultured Nitrospinaceae bacterium | reverse complement strand
GTAATAGGCTTTGTAGTACCAGTTGCCGCCGCGCAAAACTCTGCTGATTCCGGCAGTGGGGCCTTGCGGATCTTTTGCGGGCGAGTCGTCGTAATAGCTGTCTTCATACCAGTCCGCCACCCATTCCCACACGTTGCCTGCCATGTGATACGCGCCGTAGGGCGATTGGCCTCCGGGCAGGGCGTCGACCGGCTTCATGGCGTCGAATCCATATTTGGAAAATTTGCGGCGAAAGGTGACGAAATCGTTGTGGGGAAATTCGTCGCCCCAGGGGAATATTCTCTGGTCGGTGCCGCGCGCGGCTTTTTCCCATTCGGCTTCGGTGGGCAGGCGTTTGCTTTGCCAGCGGCAATAGGCATCGGCCCCGTACCAGGAAATCCGGTTGGCGGGATGCTTTTCCAGTCCCGGTCGCGCGCGATACACCCCCTCGTTGTTTTCGATGGTGACGGCGGGGCCCGTTTCGATATAACGCTCCGCCTCGTTGGGTTGCGCGTTTAAAAAATCGGCGAAATCCTTTGCGGTGACTTCATACCGGTCGATGAAGTATTCGCTGAGATGAACTTCGTGGACCGGTTCTTCGTCGGTATCTCCCCAGTTGCGTTCGTTTTCGATCACCGCGCCCATGGCAAACGGTCCTGCGGGTATGCGGACCATACCTTCCGATGAATCCACCGCCGGAACTCCGCCCGCGCAACTGTAAAGAAAGAGCGCTCCGGTAATTAATACTGTAAAGAATTTAATAAATTGCATTTGCAAAGTGGGCTTTGAGATTTAACACTCCCTGCGGGCAAAGGATTGTAACAGGAAAGGTGGTGGAAAAAATTCATTTTCCCCGGGAAGCAGGTTGCGTATCGTCGGGTGTAGGGTCGGGATCGCGTTTACTCAATAAGGAACGTTCCTGGGGCAGGAACACATCGAAACAGGTACCGCGGCCCAGCTCGCTTTCCACACCGATGTGACCGGCAAAGTGTTCCACGATCTGTTGGACGGTCGGCAGGCCCAACCCGATGCCCTCTTCGCGAGTGGTAAAAAAGGGATCAAAAATTTTTTTCTGCTCCTCCAGGGGAATGCCCCGGCCCTGGTCCTCCACAATGATCAGCACCCCCCGGCGGTTGGTTTCAAAATCCTTATGTTGGTGGCCTTCGACTTTTTTAAGGGTCATCGTCAGTTTGCCCGATTTATCCATGGCCTGCATGCCATTGATGCACAGGTTCCAGATCATCTGCTTGATCTGGGATTCTTCACTTTGAATGATGATATGTTCGGGGGGGGCTGCCAGCTGGATGTCGATGCTGGGGTCGTATTCATTGCTGTTTTTCATGAGAATGACGATGTCCTGCAATAACTGGGTTAAATCAATAACGGTGGTCTTGCTTTTGCGGGGTTGGGAAAATGACAAAAACTCGGTGACGATATCGTTGACCCGTTCCGTCTCCTTGAGAACGATATCCATCAGCCGTTGCTGTTCCTCGTCGATTTGCAGGGTTTCTTTCAACACCTGTATGGAACCGCTGAGCGAAGCGAGTGGATTCCGGATTTCGTGGGCCAGGCCGGCGGAAAACTTTCCGACGGCCGCCATTTGCTCCGATTGTTTCATTTTATCTTCCATGTGATGGATCTCGGTCCGGTCTTCGAAAACACAAACGTATCCTTCTACCTGCTGGTCCAGATTTTTTTTGGCATCTGCTTCAGGACTGATCAGGTGGCTGATTTTCATTGAGATCAATATGTTTTCACCATCCTTCCTGGCGCACTCTCCTTCCAGATGATAGGGCATGGTGAATTCTTTCTTCCGGTTTTTAAACAAGCCGGTCAATTCACTCAAGGGTAATAATCGATAGCAGGGTTGGCCAATACTATCATTCGAGAGATACCCGGTGATACTTTCACAGGCCAGGTTAACCGAGGTGATCCGTCCCTCAAGATCTGTGGTCATCAGTCCATTCACCATATTCTGGACAACGTTCCGGTGAAACTGCTGCAGTTTTTGAAAATCAATATTTTTGGTCCGAAGTTCGTCTTTGATGAGTCTTAAACGCTGATTGAGAATACTGCTGAGATAAGCTACGGCAAAGAAGGAGGCGGTATTGAGACCGACGATGTAAAACAGGTAGGCCCCTTGATAGGACACGTTGGATTTCAGGAAAAAATATACCGGTTGAATCACGTTGAAATATTCCAAGTCGACCATCATACCGTAAATGATGCTGGCGCCGGATGCGGTCAGATAACTCGCGGCCCTGGGAAGAATAACGCTGGAACCGATGATGACGAACAAAAACAAAAAAGAAAGAGGGCTTTCCACTCCTCCCGTCGTATATATAATACCGCCCACCACGCACAGGTCTCCCATGATCTGGAACCAGGCCACGGTCAACAGATTGATTCCTATTCGCAATAAAAGGGCGTTGGCCAGGGATAAAAAATAAGCCGCGCACAGAACGGCGCTGAGAGGGACAATGGGAGTATCCTGGAATGAACTTCGCGCAAACGCCATGACCAGAATAAGAAATCCGGTCAGGAAAACGATCCTCAAAACCATGACCGTTTTTACCCGAATGAGAAGTTCCTTGTCCGGGTTTTCCCGCATTAGGTTCATAGCGTTACCAGGCGGAAACGGGGCAATGTCAGACAGATTCCTGTCAACCTTTTCGTAAAGAAAGGTTAGATGGTTTCGCCCATTTTGAAGATGGGAAGATACATGGCGACAACGATAAAACCAACCACGAGGCCCAGAAATACCATCAGGATGGGTTCGAGGAGAGCGGTCAAACCATCCACGGCGGTATCCACTTCTTCGTCATAAAAATCCGCGATTTTGCCAAGCATGGCATCCAGGGCGCCGGCGGACTCACCAACATCGACCATCTGAATAACCATTGCGGGAAACACGTTTTCACGAGCCAGGGGGGCGGCAATGGTTTCACCCTCTTTGATGGCTTCAATCGTATTTAAAATAGCTATTTCAACAATCTTGTTCCCCGAGGTCCGGGCGCAGATATCCATACCTTCAATCAAAGGCACACCGCTGGAAATCAGGGTTCCCAACGTCCGAGAGAATTTAGCGGTCGCTACTTTACGAATGAGCATTCCGATAACCGGCAGTTTCAGGAAAATTCGGTCGATCTCGATGTTACCCCGCTCGGTGGCGTACACCTTTTTGAATAAAAAGAAAAACAACAAGGGGCCGCCGAAAATGAAATACCATTGATGCCTGAAAAAATCACTGACACCCATAACGATGGCTGTGGGACCGGGCAGTTCGGCGCCGCCGCCTGAAAACATGGTGGCAAACGTTGGGATAACGAAGACCATTAGAAACGCCACGACCGTGACCGCAACCGTTACAATGGCCGCGGGATAGACCATGGCGGCTTTCACTTTCTTTTTCAAAGCCAGGGCTTTTTCAATATAGGCCGCCAGCCGGCTCAGAATGGTATCCAGAATACCGCCGGCTTCCCCGGCTTCCACCAGGTTGCAGTAGAGGGAATCAAATATCTTCGGATGTCTTCTCATGGCATCGGAAAGGTTGGCGCCGGTTTCGATATCCATCTTGATTTTGGTGATGGCGTCGCCGAAGGTTTTATTATCGGACCCCTTGGCCAGAATTTCCAGGCATTGCACCAGAGGAAGGCCGGCATCCACCATGGTGGAAAACTGACGGGTGAAAATCACGATATCCCGCTCGGTGATTTTCTGTTTTTTGGGGCCGAAAAAAGCGCTTTCGGATTTCTTCTTCACGCTGTCGACTGAAATGTTCCTCTGCTTCAGCTTCGCCAGCGCGCCCTGTTCGTTCTCGGCTTCGACCTCGCCGCTTTGAACTTTTCCATTAATCGTTGTTTTGTATTTAAATGTCGGCATATCTTAGCCTGATTCCTAAAACTAATGTTGCGAAGAAAATGAAGAAATTATGTTTCGGGTTTTTTCCAGCTCCAGGCCGATTTTGGATAATTGATCGCTGGTATAGCGTAACCGATCGACCAGGGCTTTAACGATGGCCTGAACGTCAGCCGGAAGTTGGGCCACGGTGGCTTCAAACTGCTCTCTCTCTATAACGCCTATGGTCACATTACCAGCCGCCACCACACTGGCGCTGCGGACCGACTGGGAAATCAAACCCATTTCACCAAAAACCTCACCTTTGTTTAAGGTGTTGATCAAAATGCTTTTCTTATCCACTTTTTTGGTGATGTGAACTTGTCCCTCCATGATGATATAAGCGTTGTTACTGACGATGCCCTCCGAAACAATCACGTCGCCCTTGCCATATCTTTGAATATTGGGAGTATTATCGAATGACATGATTAAATTTTCCCGAGCGCCATCATGGTTTCTTTGTAAACCTTGTAGAACATATCATTTTCACCCGTGGATTTTTTCAAAATGGTTTCCAGCTGGTCCATGTCTTTTTCGTTGACGACCAGGTTCACGCTGTGTGCCAAGGCTTCCATATTTTCCAGCGTTGTAAATTTTGCGCCCACCAGCGCTATGAATGTTTTGCGCCGGGTGTCCATGCTCATATCCCTTATATATTCATAAAGAGGGCTGGTCTCAAGTGTAGTGTCTCCAAATTTTTCATGAAATGCAACTACATGATACTGGTTGAATTTCAGCTTATGCACCGCATGCTCAGGAGATTTGGCTCGCTGGAGCTTATACTCCAATTCGGTTAAAGCGTTGGCCCAGGTTTCATCATTCTGCCGGTCCAGAATAAGGGCGATTTTGTCGTGTTCATCGTAGATTTCAATGGCTTCATCTTCATCACCAAAATCCTCATCATCCATAATCATGGAGGTGGTATCCAGCGACCCGCCGGCATCCTCCCCTCCAAAAGCGGGCTCTGGTTCCGGGGGCTTCAAATGCTGGTCGACCCGTATTTTGGTTTTGCAACCCGGGCAGGTCAGGTTAAAGGCCTGCCCCTTGGGAACTTTGGCATCTGGAATATTGATTTCCCTGGAACAACTGGAACACTGTACTTGCATACCGCTTCTCCGTCATAGGGGCCCAGTCAGGCCCGCTTCTTTTTAAGCTTGCCTTTCCGCGGATCCACATATTTCTCATCCATGGCAAGACCTTCAATATCAGTGGTTTTCTCACCCTTGCCGGCTTTAATGGTGTCGATACCGCGGGCCACCACCGCTTTGCGGGTGGCGTAGGCTTTGGCCGTTCGTTCGGAAATTTGACCTTCCGTATATAACTTGACGATATGCTGATCGAAGGTCCACATGCCATAGGCATCGCCTTCCCGGGTAATGTCGTAAAAGGTTTTGTCCTCGGTTTCACCGTTCAGGATGGTATCTTTGACCCGCATATTGTTGTTCATGATTTCGAGCAGAGCCGCGCGTCCTCCACCTTCCTTCGGCACCAGCCTCTGGCTGATGATCCACCGCAGAGTATCGGCGAGTCGAATGCGAATCTGTTGTTCCTCTTCATGGCTGAACATACCGACAATACGGTTGATGGTCTGGCCGGCATCCACGGTATGCAGGGTACTCATGACCAGATGCCCGGTTTCGGCGGCGCTCATGGCGATTTCAACCGTTTCCCGATCGCGCATTTCACCGACCAGAATGATTTTGGGGGCCTGGCGCAGAGCGGCTCGCAAACCGGTGGAAAAGTTGTCAAAATCGTTCCCCAGCTCTCTCTGGTTGAAGGTGGATTTAAGATGCGGGTGGACAAATTCCACCGGGTCTTCCAGAGTAATGACGTGAACGGATCTTTCATGGTTGATCTTGTTGAGCAAGGCCGCCAGGGTGGTGGATTTACCGCTGCCGGTAGCTCCGGTTACCAGGATCAAACCGTTTTTCTCCTCCGCCGCTTTAGCAAACTGCGGCGGCAGTTTCAATTCCTCAATCGAGGGAATCCGGGTTTCCAGTTTTCTTAATACAATACTGTAATTGCCCCGCTGGGAAAATATGTTGACGCGGAAGCGAGCCTTTCCCTGAATGAAATAGGAACAGTCACACGAACCGCTCTTGAGTACGATTTCCGTCAATCTCCGGTCCGAGTTGATCAGATTCAAGGCGATGATCTCGGCCTGAAACGGGGTGATTTTTGCAATCGGAGGATTGACCTCGACGGGCGTTAACTCACCGCTGGTTTCCACCTGGAAGGGTTTGCCGACGGTAATATTCAGGTCGGAAATGTTCCCGTGGGACTCCAACATGTTCGTGAGAATATAATCGAGTTCTGCTTTTCTCATAAAATTCCTATAAAAATTCCGGAGGTTCCTTCAGGTACTGAACAAACCGCTCCTTAACAATGGCCTTGTCATATGCGTCTTCCGGGGTGATTTTTTTGGCCTGCATATATTCCAGAATCGCGTCGTCCAGGGATTGCATGCCGTATTTCTTACCCGTTTGAATAACCGATGGAATCTGGAAAGTTTTCCCTTCCCGAATCAGGTTGGAGGTCGCGGCGGTCACCACCAGAATTTCCAGAACCGCAATCCGGCCCTTCTTGTCGCAACGCTTGAACAGGTTCTGCGCCACCACCCCTTTCAAACTTTCCGACAACGTGGTACGAATCTGGGCTTGCTGGTTTGCGGGAAATACATCAATCACGCGATCCACGGTCTTGGCGGCGCTCTGGGTATGCAGAGTACCGAAGACCAGATGACCGGTGGAAGCCGCTTCCAGGGCCAGTTCAATGGTTTCCAGATCGCGCATTTCACCGACCAGAATAATGTCCGGGTCTTCACGCAGGGCTCCGCGCAACGCAGATTTAAAACTTTGCGTGTGCGCCCCCACCTCACGATGGTTGACTATGCAACCCTGGCTTTTATGGACAAATTCGATAGGGTCTTCCACTGTCAGTATATGCGATTTTTTATTCCGGTTGACGTAATCGATCATCGCCGCCAGAGTGGTGGACTTGCCGCTGCCGGTCGGCCCCGTGACCAGAACCATCCCCTTTTCAATCATGGACATTTTGTTGAGGACAGGCGGCAAACCCAATTGTTCGGCGGTCATAATTTCGCTGGGAATTTCACGGAATACCGCACCGATGCCCCACTTCTGCTGAAAGAAATTACACCGGTATCGGGCCAGATTAGGAACTTCGTAACCGAAGTCGATGTCCCCGGTTTCTTCAAAGACCTTGATTTTATTTTCGGGGCATATTTCATAGAGAACGGACTTGAGTTCATCGTTCTCAAAAGTTTTATATTTCACCCGCTCCAAATCACCATCAACGCGCAAAATAGGTTGGGAGCCGGAGATCAGATGCAGGTCCGACGCCCCCTGGTCATTCATCAATTTAAAAAATGCGTCAATTTTTGCCATAGATTAGTTTAGGAGTTCAGCGTTAACGATAAGGTTTCGAATTACATTGTCCGGACTTTCCGGTATTTCCAGCGGTTGATCATTCAAGGTCAATTGGGTGGCCCGCCGGTTGCCAATGGTCATCACGATCACTTTTTCCGCCTCAATCGTTTTGGACCCGCCTGAAGGCAAAATGAAATCCTGATCCCGGTTATCATCGACCGTCAAGTTGAACCACGAGTTTTCGTCCACCCGAATCATCAATATTAACGGTTGATCCGCTAGAGGATCTTGGGTGGAAACCTCTTGGGTAACGGGAACTGATTGATCTTGAAGGTCTTTAATTATATCATCTTTTTCAGGAACTGTAACTGTATTTTTATTGGATGCCCCCTCCCCGGTGGGGCTTTCGCTGGGGGTCCTTTGGACCGTGGGTTCTGCTGAATCCACGGTTTTTTGGCTGGCGGACGATGGGTCCGGGGTTGCCTCCTCTGCCGGGGAACCGCTTTCCTCCTCAGAAATAGTGGATTCGGTCTGGTCTGAAACCTCGGGCAGGCTGTTGTCTATCTCTGTTGGGGCAACGGTTCGGGTCTGCTGGAAGTCTTCGGAGGGAGGTTCGTCCTTTTGGAAAGTGACCCAAACAGCCCCCCCTATAATAATGCTTAATGCCACTCCAAACCCCAAAATCGCTTTCTGCCGGGAGTCGAATGACCCGCCGGGTTTCTTTTCGCTGGCCGGGGGGGAATCGGCGGATGCAAAATCCGGGGTGGCGCTTTCCGGACGCTTGCCGGTCGCTTCATGGTAGGCGGCCAGCAATTCATCGGCATTCGACCCGATGGCTTTGCCATACGATCGAATAAATCCTCTGATAAAAACTTCCCCAGGTAATTCATCAAACCGGTTGTCCTCAAGAGCCTGGAGAAAGCGGATGCTGATTTTAGTGGTCAGCGCCACCTCATCCAACGGAATACCGCGCAGTTCTCTCTCATGCTTCAGGTAAGATCCAAAATCTTCTGACATATTATTTTTTTGCGCCCATGCTCTTTAAAATTTGCTGGGACACCTTGGCACGTTCACTCAAAGGTTCCAATTGAACAACTTGATTGAAGTGTTTCTTGGCCTCGGCCAATTTATTACTGCGGTAATAAATCTCGCCTAATGCGAAATGGGCGGCAAGCAATTTGGGATTCAACTCCAACGCCTTCAAAAGAGATATCCGGGCCAGATCCAGCCTTTGTGCATCCTTGTAGGCCAGCGCCAGATTCAACCGTACCTTTTCGTTGTCGTGAATATCCAGCGCCTTTAACCAGGTCTTTTCCGCCATGGCCATGTCTCCCTTGCGGAGGTGACTGTACGCCATCCAGTTCAACAGTTGTATGGGATCGATCACATTGGGTGTGCTTAATGCGCGCTTTAAATAATAAATCGCTTTGTCCCATTCGCTTTTCTGCATGTACAGTCGACCCAGTTGGCGATAGGTGCCCATAAATTCCGGATCCACTTTGATTGCGCTCAAATACAATCTTTCAGCTTTGTCGAGTTTCAGTGTTTTAAAATAGGCATTGCCGAGCGCGACACGATACATGGGTTCCTTCGGAACCAGGCGAATCGCTTCCTTGAGTTTTTTGAAGGTGTCCTTCTGTACGTGCCCGGCCCCTTGAGCTTCTTGAAATTTTTTCTGGGCCAGAAGTTTTTTTTCGCCGACACTGGGAGTTGTACTGCAGGCTCCGGAAAATAAGAGCAGGCTCGCGAAAATTGATAACCGGATCCAAGGTCGAATAGAGGACGGGTGTTGGGAATTCATGCTCATAGATTTCCTCATATTTGATATCGAGTTAAAATTAATTAATTCAATTATATCAAATACTTAATAATATTCAACCGGATTAGGATACAGGTTGTGGGAATGTAAATATGCTATTAGATTAACCCAAAACCAGGTAGGGGGGAAATAATTTTTAAGAAAAGAGCGGAGGGGCGAAAGCCCCAGAGGAAGTGACTGCACAGTCCAATCGACTGCCAGGCCTTTGGGAAGGACAACTGTCCGGAGGAAATTCAGAGGAAATTTACAACAACACCATGCGCGCGGAATAGAGCATGTTCTTCAACCCGTTGGTGGAGTCTTCCACCGCCGTGGGTTCGTAACCGCAATGGGCCGTGCAGTCTTTACATTTATCGTGATTGCGATGGCCGTACTTCTCCCATTCCGTCTCTTCCATCAAGGCGTCGAACGAGTCGGCATAGCCTTCATCCAGCAGATAACAGGGTTTTTGCCACCCCAGAACCGAATAGCTGGGATTGCCCCAGGGGGTGCAATCATAATCCCGCTTGCCCTCCAGAAATTCCAGATAAAAAGGCGAGTGGCTGAAGTTCCAGCGGCCCCTGATATTTTTGGACAACAATTCCTTGAAAAATTCCTGGGTCCGGCGGCGTCCGGAAAAATGATCCTGCTGGGGAGCATCCGGATAGTGAAAGGCGGCAGCCACCGTCATCCCGTCCACTCCCAGAGGCCGGATATGATCGAGAAATTTCTCGGCGTATTCAACCGTCACTTCGTCAAAGAACGTGGTGTTGGTGGTAACGCGGAACCCCTTGCTTTTAGCAAGTTTGATGGCTTCAACGGCTTTATCGTAAACCCCTTCTTCGGCGCAGATATGATCGTGATGATCCTTCATGCCGTCCAGATGAATGGAAAAAGTCAACAGCGGGGTTTTGGGCATCCGGTCCAGGAACCGGTCCAGCAACAACGCATTGGTGCACAGGTAGACATAACGGCCCTGGCCGATCAACCCTTTGACTATTGCTACGATATCGGGATGAATCAGCGGTTCTCCGCCGGCGACCGAAACGATGGGCGCGCCGCACTCATCCGCCGCTTTCAGGCAATCTTCAACCGATAAATATTTTTTAAGAATCTCATTGGGCTTCTGGATTTTGCCACAGCCGATGCATTCCAGATTGCACCGGAAAAGCGGTTCCAGCATCAACACCAGAGGATACTGCTTGCGCCCCATCAATTTTTGCTTGAAAAGATAATATCCAACTTTAACTGCCTGACCTAAAGGTATCGCCATAACCGCTCACTCTCACTCCGTGGATTGGGATGGAACCATTGGATCTCAAAACGCCGATTTAAATCCGGTTGGACCCTGCTCGTTAACCTGTTAAAATTCAATCGAATCTCAGATCAGGGTCATTATATACTGAGTCTCTGAATACCCGCAAAAACTTACATATTAAATTAAAATGAGGTTGGGAACATAAAGGGATCGGTAAGCGCGGCCGATGGCAAACTCCTGATATGCCATGACTCCCAACTCGAGGAATGGACCCTTGAAAAAATTCGCCGTCCTGATGGGCCTCGTCATCATCGCCCTAATTATTGACGGAACAATGAGTTACGATATCTTCGATGCCCGGCCGGAAACCCTGAAAATGTGGCTTCTCCTGGGCCTGATCGTGGTGATCGGCCTGATCATCGTGATTGCCGATGCCTCAAAAACCCACAAACACCGGGACAACTCAGAGTAAACCCCGCC
>CBDVDB010000058.1:0-10863 GCA_965372625.1 uncultured Nitrospinaceae bacterium | reverse complement strand
GAAACCGCCCATACTGGACCAGTGGATCGTCATGGACATGCCGGAAACGCTCTACTACCACAAGCACCTCATGTATAACATCGGGGTCGTTTTGGGTAAGGGGGAAATTATCTGCATTTGCGATTCCGACGCCATGGTTCGCCCCACGTTTGTTGAGACGGTTATCAAGTCCTTTGAAGATGATCCCAACATTGCCTTGCATATGGATGAGGTGCGTAACAACGACCAAAGGTTTCATCCCTTTAACTACCCTTCCTTCAAGGAAGTGGAAGGCGAGGGGGCGATTAATTTTAAAAATGGCACCACCACCGGACTGGTGGACACGGAGGACCCGCTCCACACCCTCAATTACGGGGCCTGTTTTTTTGCGCGGCGGGATGATTTAATCGCCATCGGCGGTTCGGACGAGCATCTGGACTTTCTGGGGCATGTGTGCGGACCGTACGAGTTGACCTTCCGGTTGAAAAATATCGGGAGGAGAGAAATCTGGCATCCGACCGAACTGTTGTATCATGTCTGGCATCCCGGACAGGCGGGGGATGGAAATTATGTCGGCCCGCACGATGGCATGCACATGTCTTCCACCGCCCTGGAAGCGAAAGAATCCGGCCGCGTGCAACCGCTTCTGGAAAACAAAGCCATTAAAGCCCTGCGGGAAAATCCGGACCTGGACCCCAAATCTCTGATCCCTCAATTGATCGATCCTTTGTACTTTGAAAAATGGACCTATGAGGCCATGTCCCAATCTTCATCCTTTTATGTTTGGGAAACCGCGGAGTTGGTGGAATCTATTTTCCATTACAACGTGGTCAAGCATATGGGCCAGTTTTACGGGCTTCCCCAGGCTCTGGGCGCCATCGATTTAAACAAAAAGGAAGAGCGCGAGCACTCGGACATTCTGGTGGCCGATTCTCAAAAGAAAATAAAGAAATTGATCGAACGAAATTTCCTGCACCGCGAGGGCGGGCCGGCTTCTTACGAAGACCAAGGAAGAAGCTCGTTCGGGGCGCAGATTTTTGATCAAATCCGCCGGCTGGGCACCCTTTTAAAACCCGATGTCCCTGGTTCCAGCCTCCAACCGGCCTTGATGAACTCTCATCGCGGATATAATCTGGTCGCGTATGGCGAACATCTGTATGGCATTCCCCATTCCCTGGGAAAGGTGGATTTGAGTGAGCAGAACGTGAATACCCTTCGGGAGGAAATCCTGATGTCTTCCTCCGAAGAGGCGGCGAAATCTTTAATCGATCAATTACTGGACATGCCGGAGGGACAGGTGATCGAGGAATACAGCGGTTTTAATATCATCAAATGGGGGGAGTTGTTATATGGCGTGCCGCAATTCTTTGGTCCGGTAGATCGAGCCATTGCGGAAAGCGAGGAAGGCTCCCTCTTTCCCAAGGCCGGCGCTTTAGAACATTTAAGAAGGCTGATTGATCAGTTCAATCAACCCGCAAGTCCCAATGTGGAGCGGGAGGCGATACCGGTGGAACAATTGGATCACCCCTCCGTTTTAACCGGGGCATCTCTTGATGAGCTGAATGAAATTATTGACGATCAAACCGGAAGAACGGCTTCCCCGGTTTTTCTTGAAGAGAGGAAGGAATACAACATCGTAAAATTCAAAAATCTATTCTGGGGTATTCCTCAGACCCTGGGGGAGGTGGACCTGATGCAGGAAAAAAACTTGAGTCATCCGTCAATTTTATCCGCCGATGTGCTGGAGGATTTGATCCGAAAGATAGATGAGGCTGCAAGCATGTCCGCGGGCCCGGTATTGATGGAAGGGTTGGATGACTTCAACATCATAAAATACAAAAACCGGTTCTGGGGTATTCCGCATTCCCTGGGCGAGGTGGACCTGATGGATGAAAAGAACCTTGATAATCCTTCGATTCTGTCCGCCGACTCCCTGGACGAGGTGAAGAGCCGGATGGATGAGGTGGTCGGGATGACGGCGGCTCCGGAATTGGTGGAGGAGTGGAATAATCACAACATCATGAAATACAAAAACCGGTTCTGGGGAATTCCTCATGCGTTGGGGGATTTGGATGTTACCCACGAAGACACCTGGAGTGATCCTGCGATCCTTTCCGCGGATTCGCTCGAGGAGGTCAAAAGCCGGATCGACGAGTCGGTGGGGTTGACAACGGCTCCGGAATTGGCGGAGGAGTGGAATAATCACAACATCATGAAATATAAAAACCGTTTCTGGGGCATTCCTCATGCTTTAGGGGCATTGGATTTAACGAAGAAAAAAGCCCGGAAAAATCCATCCGTGGTGTCCGCCGATTTCCTCGAGGATGTGAAAATCCGGATCGATGAGTCGGTCGGGTTATCGGCCGCTCCGGAATTGGTGGAGGAGTGGAATAATCACAACATCATGAAATACAAAAACCGGTTCTGGGGTGTTCCCCACGTTTTGGGCGAGTTTGACCTGACGACTGACGAAAACTGGAACCATCCCTTTATTGTATCCGCCGACTCTCTTCAGCATGCCAAAGACCGGGTGGATCATTCAGTGGGCCTGGCCTCTCCTCCGGAATTTCTGGAAGAGATGAGCGGTCATAATATTCTAAAGTACCGGAACCGGTACTGGGGTATTCCTCAGGCCCTGGGCGCGGTCGATATAACGAAAGAAAAAAATCTCGAGGATTCGTCCATTCTGCACGCCGACTCCCTCGATGAGGTAAAGAGTGAGATCGATGAAGCGGTGGGATTGACCTCGGCCCCGGAGCTTCTTGAGGAATGGAATAACCACAACATCATGAAATATCAAAACCGGTTCTGGGGCGTTCCCCATGCCATTGGGGCGGTAGATTTGGCGCAAGATGAAAGCCGGAAGAACCCGTCACTCCTGTCCGCCGACTCTCTTGACGGCGTAAAAAAGGCAATCGATGAATCGGCGGCAACAGCCTCACCGCCGGAGTTTTTAGAGGAATTCCAAAAATACAATATTGTGAAATACAATAATCGCTTTCTTGGATTACCTATAGCCCTGGGCGAAATCGATCCGGCAAAAGCAGAGCACCGGAGTCATCCTTCCATTTTAACCGCTGAGACCCATGAGGAAGTGAAAAGCCAGATCGGAACAGTGGCGGGCTGGTCGGCGCCGCCGGAGTTCATGGAAGCAAGAAGCGGCTACAATCTCGTAAGGTACCGCAACCGGTTTTATGGCATACCCCAGACGCTGGGAGAGGTGAAACTTTCCCGAAAGTAAAGCGGGGAAGGCTTGCGGCGCATTGATTTAATCTTTCAGGGACTGATTCTAAAAATGGTTTTATGGTTGTTGGGGATTTCGGGGGCCGGTAAATCCACCCTTGGAAATAAATTAAAAGAACACTGCGATCAACTGAATAAGAAATCCTGGATCATCGACGGCGATTCGATCCGGGATTTTTTTGATAATGATCTGGGGTTCGAGCGGGAAAACCGGGTGCAGAACATCAAGCGCATCATGCTCGCCGCTCACGTCCTGTCCCAAAATGGGATTATCGCCATTGTCTGCAATATTTCCCCTTTCGAGGAATTAAGAAAGTTTGCCCGGGAAAAACTTAAAAACTACCAGCAGATCTATCTTAAAAAGAATCTGGACGCCAGCCGGTTGGAGGATGTGAAGAATGTCTATAAAAATCATGTCGGCAAGACTCCGGTCGTAGGGGTGGACCTGGAGTTTGACGAGCCTCAAAACAGCGATTTGGTGTTGGATGTCGACAACGAAACGGTGGATGAGTCCTTCCAGAAAATCAAGGCCCACCTGAAGCAGAAATTTCCGGAACATTTTTAATGAAAGTCACTCAGCAAATCAATTCCGAAACCCTCCAGGATATGGTCAATATCCGCATGGGCCTGTACTCTCCGTTGAACGGCTTCATGACCTCGCTCGATTATCATAACGTGGTGGACCGGATGATGTTGAGCGATCATACTCTGTGGACGCTTCCCATCACCCTGGACGTGGAGCACGCGAACTTTAAAAAGGCGATGGATGCCGACCGGCTGTTTTTGACTCATGACAAAAGGGCAATCGGTTACGTGGAAGTGTCGGACTGTTTCAAAATTGATGCCCAGGAGGATGTCAAAAAGATTTTCAAGACGGACGATCTCAAGCATCCCGGTGTCCGGAAGGAACTGGAGCGTTCCGTTTACCGGGTGGGAGGAAAAATTGTTGTCACCGACGAATCCGTTTTGGACGGCGCCTTGAACCCTGAAAATACCCGAAAATTGTTTTTCACAAAGGGATGGAAGACGATCGTCGGGTTTCAGACCCGCAATCCCGTCCACAAGGCGCATGAACATCTGCAACGGATCGGGCTGGAAGTGTGCGACGGCCTGTTCATCAATCCCCTGGTGGGCTGGAAAAAAATCGGGGACTTCAGTGAGCAGGCGGTGATGCGGGCCTACGAGTGCATGATCGCCAATTATTATCCCAAAGACCGGGTGCATCTGGAAGGGCTGCGCACCTACATGCGTTACGCCGGACCCCGCGAGGCGGTGTTTCATGCTATTATTCGCAAGAACTTGGGCTGCACGCATTTCATTATCGGCAGGGACCAGGCGGGCGTCGGCGGATATTACGGCAAGTACGAGGCGCATGATCTGGTGCGCCGGCTGCAGAATGAGGGCGAGTTGGGCATTCAACTGTTATTGTTGAAAGGCCCGTACTTTTGCGAAAAGTGTGATCAGATCGTCAGCGCAAAACACTGCGGCCACGAAGACAGTGACATTATACCCGTCAGCGGCACCATGATCCGCGAAACCCTCAGCCGGAGCGAACGGCCGGACCCGCGATTCATGCGGCCGGATATCGCGGATGTGATTATCGCCCTCGGCGAAGATAAATTTATAAGGGGATAGCATGAAAAAAGTAATCGTCACTCTGGGCCCCGCCATCATCAACAACGGAAACTTCCGGATCCAGGACGCGGGCAATTACATATTCCGCGTGAACGGGGCGCACGGCAGTTTCGAGCAGGTCCGAGAAAATATCCTCTATATAAGGAACACTTTCAAAAATGCGGAAGTCCTGCTGGATTTGCCCGGCAACAAAATCCGAACCCGCGGCCTGGAGGAACCCCTCCCCGTCCGGAAAAACCAGGCCTTTACCCTTAAAAGCGATCAAACCACCTATCCCGATTTTCACCGGCTGATCAAAAAGGGCGATGAGATCCTTGCCGACGACAGCACCCTGCGTTTCGTGGCCGAGGAAGTCAACCAGCGGGAAATCGTTTTCATTTCCTGCTCCAACGGGCACCTGAAGAACAACAAGGGATTGCACGCGCGAGGCATCCATAAAGACCTGCCGTTTTTGTTCGAGCGCGACAAGGAGTTGATCGTCATCGCCAACGATCTCAAAGTGGATTTTATCGGCCTGTCCTTTGTGCGCAACGCCGAGGATATCGCCATCTCCAAAGAATTGCTGGCGGACTCCATCGAAATCATCGCCAAAGTGGAAACGCGCGACGCGGTGGACAACCTCAACGACATCCTGCGGAGCGTGAATTATATATTGATCGACCGCGGGGACCTGTCCACGGAGGTGGGTCTGGAAAAAGTGCCGGCCTATCAGAAATTTATCCTGGAGCGGGGGTTGTTTTACAACAAAAAGGTTTTTCTGGCGACGCAGTTTCTGAAGAACATGGAGGACAAACCCGTTCCCTCCATCGCCGAGGTGATCGATCTGACCAATACCTTCAAGATGGGCGCGTACGGCATCCAGTTGTCCGAGGAGACCGCCATCGGCAAATACCCGATGGAATGCCTGGATGTCGTGGCCCGCATCATCCGCGAAATCGACTCGGAGATTAAATAGTAAGAGAAATTTAAAATGTAATTGGAAAAAATTTTCAGATATGAAAAAAATCAGCATTGTCATTCCAATATTCAATGAGGAACTTCTTGTTGAAGAATTGATTAGACGTCTGCAAGGCGCTACCAAGAATCTGAAATACCATTTCAGTTTTATTCTTGTGGACGATGGCAGTAAGGACACGACATTGGGAAAGCTGATATCTATTACCAAACACGAGCCTCGGTTGAAAATTCTAAAATTATCGAGGAACTGGGGCCATCAAAATGCCTACAATGCTGGAATAGATTATTCGGAGGGGGACGCGGTGATTTTAATGGATGGTGACCTAGAGGATCCGCCAGAGCTTATTAAAACCTTTTTGGATAAATGGGAAAATGGATATGACGTCATTTCCGGGGTAAAAATGTCTCGCCATGGAGACTTGCTGAATAAGTTTTTCTTTTTCCTGTTTTATAAACTAATAAGTATTTTATCTAATGTCCCCGTGGATCAAAACGTAGGTATGTTTTCCCTCTTGGATAAAAAAGTGGTTAGGGAAATTAAGAAATGCTCTGAAAGAAATAAATTTTATGTTGGTCTCAGGGCCTTTGCTGGTTTCAAGCAGATTGGAGTCAATTATCACCGTGAAAAAAGGTTTGCAGGGAAACCTAAGCAGACATTCTCAAAGCTTCTTAACTATGCTCTCAACGCATTTTTTTCTTTTTCTTTTATTCCTATAAGAATTGGAACCTATTGTGGATTGATTCTACTTGGTCTCATTTCTGTTTTTTCTGCCATATTAATTATAGGTAGGCTGACGAATTTGGATTTCTGGTTTTTTCAAAATTTGAAGGATTTGCCGGGCTGGACTTCCGTCGTATTGCTTATTTTATTTTTAATGGGCATGCAAATTATTTTTTTAGGTATAATAGGGGAATATATTGCAAGGATTTATGACGAAGTGAGGGGGCGACCCTATTATGTCGTGGAAGAAATAATTGACCCGTCCAGTGTTGAGTGATCTGATTAATTATTTTTAGCGGAATCAACGTTGTTTTTTATGGAATTCATAAAGCGTAAGTCCACAAAAACCTGTCTTTAAAATATAATGAAAATTTGTCTTATTGAGCCGTCAAAATTTGTTTCTGCGACAAATTTTGTTTCCATGATAAGGATGCCTCCTTTAGGGCTGGCCTATATTGCGGCTGTATTGAGGAGGGCGGGCCATGAAATATGTGTAATTGATTGCCCCGGCATGGCGCCAAGCAGTTATTTTAAATTTAAAGATTTTAATGTCCGGGGTCTGACAAGCCAGGAAGTTTGTGAAAAAATACCCGACGATGTAGATATTATCGCATTGGGTTGTATGTTTACCTCGCACTGGCTTTTAGTTCGCGATTTGGTCAGCGAAATTCGTGAGAAATTTCCGTCAAAATTAATCATTATGGGTGGAGAGCACGTTACTGGTTTTCCAGAATACTCTATGGTGCAAGCCCCTCTGGATGCCGTGGTCATGGGAGAAGGGGAAGAAACCATTCTTGAATTGCTTGATTGTGTGAGCGATGGAGTCCCTTTTGATGGTATCGCGGGGCTCGCGTTTCGCACAGCGTCAGGGAAAATTCAGGTCAATCCCCGCAGGGCCAGGCTCAAAAATATAGACGAGATACCTTGGCCCGCCTGGGATTTATTTGATATTCATAAGTACAATGAAGTCAACCAACCGCACGGGGCCTCTCAAGGCAGGTTTATTCCAATGCTGGCCACAAGAGGGTGCCCATTCCAGTGCACCTTCTGCACAAGCCCCGCCATGTGGACGACTGAATGGATTCCCCGCGACCATCAAAATGTAGTAGACGAAATGGTTTTCTATAATAAGAAGTATGGGATTACGGACTTCCAATTTGAAGACCTGACGGCCATTGTTAGAAAAGACTGGATTGAGAAATTCTGCGATGAAATTATTTCTCGGGATTTTAAGATTACGTTTCAATTGCCCTCAGGTACGCGCAGTGAAGCTATAAATTACGAAGTTGCCAGGAAACTAAAAGCCGCGGGCTGTCATGAGTTTGCTTTTGCTCCGGAATCAGGAGACCCCCGCGTATTGAAAGCCATAAAGAAAAACGTAAATCTCCCCAATATGTTCAAGGCGGCCCGTGACGCTCGCAGAGCCAAAATCAACGTGGGATGTTTCTTTATCCTGGGATTTCCGGAGGATGACTACCGAAGTGTGCTGAAGACGTATGCCGCGATTGTCAAATGCGCGTGGATAGGTTTTACAAATATCAATGTTAACGCATATTCCCCTCAACCCAACACGGAGTCTTTCCGAGCCCTTAAGGAAAAAGGAATCATCGGAGATATTGATGATGAATATTTGAAAAGTTTGTTCACGTTTCAGGATTATGGAGCGAAAAAAACCTCTTATAATCCCCAATTTTCCGATTGGAAATTGTCTTTTTTCGTCTCTTTTGGAATGGTGCTGTTTTATACCTGTTATTTTACTTTCAGGCCGTATCGGTTTTATGAATTAGTTAGAGATTTATTCTCCAAATCGTCAGCAAATAAAACCACTAAAGGGGCCAAAGCATTTTTGAATGAAATGTGTGTACGCGTCAAAAATAAAATAGCTTAATCATCTTTCCGTCTGAATTTTAAAGGCCTTTTTACTAATATAAAATCCTTGGCTTGGTCCCTCACCAAGCCTGAGCCTTCCGCTCTACTTAAATAGCTATGAAATTTTTACGCGGTTTGGATCATTTGATTTCTAAAATACTTGAAATACCCTTTTTTTATTCAGCCTGGTCAAAGAATCTGACGGCTCAAAAAATCGATTCTCTTGCCCAGATGCTACCCGATACCCAAGGCTTCTCCGTTTTGGATGTAGGTTGTGGCCCCGGCTCTAATACCCACCTCTTTTCTACTTGTGAATATATGGGGATAGACATTAATCCTGAGTATATTAAAGTGGCTCAAAAACAATTCCCCGACTGCAAATTCCTGACGCAGGATGCACAGGGTTTGGATTTTCCTGAATATTCCTTTGACTTGGTTGTCGCCAATTCGTTTTTTCATCATTTGTCGGATAAGGAATCCATTGAAGTTTTTGAGAAACTTCGCAGGATTTTAAAACATGACGGAACTTTGATTCTTTCAGAGCCGCTCATACCGGAGCAGAATAATGTTTTGCAAAATATTCTGATGAAGTTAGACCGGGGAAAATTTTTTAGAACTTACGACCAATATTGCAAAACTTTCCAAGGGTTTTTTGACATTGACCAGGCGACCCGATATCCTCTGAAATTAATTGGTTCGGTGACCGGGTGGACCATGCTTTTATTCAGATTAAAGAGGCGAGATTGAATTGGAAGCAAAAAACGAAGTTCCTCTTGCTCACTTTGAATGCCTGGCAAACATTGAGCAATCGTATTGGTGGCATTTGTCCCGATTAAATTGGGTCAAAATGATTATCCAGAGGGAATGCCCGGATCCGGCCCAGTTGGATGTTCTGGATTACGGGTGCGGTACCGGGGGATTTTTAAAGCAGTTGAACGACCATATGAAATTTAGATCCTGCGAAGGCGTGGATATCTCCCGTCAGGCGGTTCAAATGGCCCAAAAACACGGACTTCGCTACCGGCAAATTTCCCCGAACGATTTTAGTCCGGTTGAAAACATGGAGTTGGTTTTTCTCATGGATACGTTGGAACACATTGAACATGACGAAGAGTTTTTGAAAGGGCTGATGAATCACTTGAAGCCTGGGGCAAGAATTTTAATGTCGGTCCCAGCCCTTTCTTTTTTATTTTCAGATTGGGATGTGACCCTGGGCCATTACCGGCGATATAGCAAAAAGCAATTGGCCTCTCTTGCCGGCAAGGGTCAGTGGAAAATTCATTCGAGTTATTATGTTTTCTCTTATCTTGTTCCAGCTATTCTCGTTAAAAGGATCATCGGCGGGCAGAAATATAGTTCGGATGCCTGCGAATTCCCGCCCACCCCAAAATTAATAAATGGCCTTTTAGTTAAATTGAATCAATTGGAAATGGTTTTTTCCAGACTCCTGAAAATTCCATTTGGAAGTTCTCTCTTTTGCTTGATAGAGAAACTTTAGGTTTCCTTCAACGGCGCTCTCTGGTTAATCGGGGCCGAAAAGGGCAGATCGGCCGTTTCTTCGGACGGTATGGCCTGGCTCCCGCGGAATTTGGGTTTTGATAATATCCCCATTCGAGCCATAGCCAATAATGGTTCCGACTTGTGGGTGGTCGGCGGGCAAAAAGGGAAGCTGATTACCTCCCGCTAAATGGCAGTTTGCGATAAAGAATGCGTCCTGTTATTTCTATATTCCTCCCCATTTCCCCATAAGGTTCCGAAAACCCTGGGATTGATTTTCCCCTTTCCATCCTGCCCGAAATCCATTAAAATTTCTGGAATGTATAATAGTGGGGGGGCTGGCCTCCGGGTCCGGTGGAATGCCTGGGAGTGATATCCCGCGTCCACCGCGAAACAATTCGAAAATTAAGTAATGATGAAATTAAAGGATACAGTTAAGGATTTCCTATCTTGTTTCCCCTCGTCTATTGAGCGCGAACCGATTTCGTTCAGGGATTTTCTCACCTTCCTGATTCCAGGTTTTTTCTTTCTGTATTTTGTTTTCAGTACTACGATCTTCATTCCCTATTCTTTTCATGACACGAACAGATATTTCCGCAAGGATTTTAGTAATCCGGAATTTATCAACAACTGCAAAAATGACTACCAAAACCAGATGCTTTACCTGATTGGGCGCCCCCTGACTGCCGAATTAACCTGCCTTGTTTTCAAAAACACTCGGACTCTGGAGGACCTGTTTGTTTTTCGATTTGCAGGTCTGGTTTTTATTGGAATTGCACTGGCCTTGCTGGCCTCATGGCTGGCCGCTCTTAATTTCGGTAAATGGGAGGCCTTTTTTATAAGTTCAGCCATTTTCACCCTTCCGGGTATACAGCGCGGCGTTTTCATGACGAACTATCATACGATAGCTCCGTTCGCTCTGGCTTTAATCAGTTATTTTCTGCTGACTCCAATAAAATCAC
>CBDVDB010000057.1:0-11210 GCA_965372625.1 uncultured Nitrospinaceae bacterium | reverse complement strand
TCCCTGAATAAGCAAAAGGAAACTTCGCCATCCGGCCATAAAAAGAAAGATTCCCCGAAAAAGCCAAAGGAAAAAAAATGGGTCGAGGACTTCTATGCCTCCCCTAAAAAAGAATCCGCTGTCCAGGAATCTGTGCACAATTGGATCGAGGCCGATATCCCCGGATTGATCATCGAACCCCTTCCGGAGAAGAAGGTTTCTTCAAAAGAAAAACCGGTAAAGAAGAGCGCCAAGAACCTACCGGCCTTCGAAACTCCCGCTAAGGGGAAGGAAAAATCGAAGGCGAAAAAGAAGGTCAAGGAACTCAAAAAGTCTCCATCCGAAGAAAAAGGGGTCGCTAAAGTAAAGAACCTCGACGCCAGGGCCGTAGAGAAAAAGGCGGCCCAAACGGAAAAACCAGATGAAATTAAGGCAAAAACTCCGGATTCAGGGTCAAAAGCAGTTGAAAAAGAAGCCATAGTAGTTTCTCATAAAGATAGTGCTGAAAAACCGGCGGAACCGGTTTCGCCTCATAAAGCGGAATCGAAGGCTCCTGCCAGGCAGGAGCGGCCCAAACCGTTTTTTCTCGACCTCAAATACCTCATTGAGGAAGAACAGGGATTAGCGGGACCGGATGGCCCAAAAAAGTTGTCATCGGAAATGGTGGACCGGATTGTGGCCCGGCTGAGTCAATTACAGGTTAATCTGGAAAATCAGTTGACCACGCTGGTCCCAGCGGACCGTGATAAAAGTCACGAGGATATGCGCCAGGAGCGAATCCAGGATTCGCCGCCGGGTATGGAGAATCCGCCTGAAGAGCTATCGGACCAAAAAGAGGTTTCCCTGGAAGAGCTGGATTCGTTCTTGTTTACGACCAGCCAGAGAAAAAAGTGAATGAACGCTAAAAATAAAATTATTGCGGTCGGCGGAGGTAAAGGCGGTGTGGGCAAAAGCATCATCTGCGCCAACATGGCGGTTACCCTGGCTTTGACCGGACAACGGGTCATTCTGGTGGATGCCGATTTCGGCGCCTCCAGCCTGCACGCCCTTCTGGGTATCAGCTCGCCCAAATACGGCTTCCGGGAATATTTCGACCACAGCGGTCTGGAGTCCAACGGCGAGGATGCCCTTCTGCTTGATACGGGAATCGCCAATCTGAAGTTTTTGAGTGGCGCCGGAGATATGCCGGGGAGCGCTGATATCAATATCAAGAACCAGGCCAAGGTGGTTTCCTATATCAGAAGCCTGGAGGCGGACCATATATTGATGGATCTGGGTCCCGGCACCAATTTTCATATCATCGATTATTTTAATATCGGCGGGAAAAATGTTGTGGTGTCGACCCCGGAAATGACTTCCATTTTAAAATCTTTCAGTTTCATCAAAGCCACCCTGTTTCGAAAAATCAGCCAGGAGTTCAAAAGCAATTCGAGTATTCAACATTTGCTGGATTTCTCTAAAAATCCGGCGGCGGCGGAAGAATGTTATGAAATAGGCTCTCTCCGCGAAGCGGTTGAAGAGTCGCATCCGCAAAAACTGGAACAAGTTAACCAGATTATCCAGGATTTCCAGCCGGGGCTGGTGATGAATCGCGTGCGCAGGCAAAAAGATATTCTGATGGGCGACAACCTGAAAAAGCTGGCCAAAAAATATCTGGATATCGACGTCAAATTTCTGGGCTACCTCATCGAAAGCGATGACGTGCGGGATTCGATCGACGAAATGCGGCCTTTTCTAATCAAGGACCCGCAAAGCAAGCCCTCGGAAAATATCCAGCAAATCATCGGTGCCCTGACCAACACCAATATCCATCTGGTCAAGAGAGACGGTAGCATTTACGTTTCGCAGCAAATCAAGCTTTCCTCCGGATGGGGACAATAATCCCCTCTCCCCCAAAAAAATCAGCGTTTCCCCCTGTCCCCGCTTGCTGATATTATAAAGCTGACCAATAATACTCCTGACCTGATCCAATGGACCCATCTACCAAACAATATTTGATCGACATTGACCAATTGTCCCGGGAACGGGGAGGTTCCATTTATCTGGTGGGAGGCACCGTGCGTGACCACCTCCTGGGAAAGCCCAGCACGGACTACGATTTTGCCGCGCCTCAGGCGCCGGAAATCGCCCGTGCTTTTGCGGATAAAGTTCAGCGCACTCGGGTCCCTCTGGACGAAACCCCCGGACGCGAAACTTTTCGAGTGGTGTTGCACCGGGATTGCACCTTCGATTTCACCACCCTGCAAGGGAAATCCATCGAAGAGGATTTGGCGCAACGTGATTTCACGATCAATGCCATGGCTGTTGGCCTTGCGGATTTTATCGAGGAGAAATCGACACTGATCGATCCCTTCAATGGCCGGGGCGATCTTAAAGACAAAATCATCCGCGTCCTTCCGGGTTCGGCTTTTGAAGACGATCCCCTGCGCCTCCTGCGCGCCTTTCGTTTTGCCGCCACACTGGGATTTACCATTGAACCGGATACTCTGGAGCCAATCAAAGCGCACAGGACCCGGCTTAATAACGTCGCGAAAGAGCGAGTGACCTATGAACTCCTTATTTTATTCGAGGCCGCCCGATCCCCTATCGATCTTATGGAACAGACCGGCCTGAGCGAAATTCTGTTCCCGCCTATCGCGGAATTGAAAACCAGGCCGGGATATCGCATCCACACCACCGCCTGGGATGACACCTTGAATCGATTCAAGGAAATGGAGAGACTTCTTTTCCATCCGGAAAACTTATTGGAGAAACACGCTCAACTCATCAAAGATTTTCTACAGAAAAATCACCATTACGCACTATTGAAATGGTCTGCGCTGGTGAGCGCGATGCCTTCGGGGAAAAGTTCACCATTCGACCTCACCCAATTTCTCAAGGAGTTTCGGCTGAGCAGTGATGATATTCAATTTGTGGAGCGAACCCTGAAGTTTTCAGCAATCCTGTTGTCAGATTCCAGAAGCGCGGTCAGAGGCCTGAAAGAGGATTCCGCGATATACAACTTCATCAAGCACAGCGGGAATGAATTGATTTCTTCCCTGCTGATGTCTTTTGCCTGCAAACTGGGAACCCATGAGGACATCCAGTTTTGCATTCAATTGATCAATCGAATTCTCGATTTCTACGTCGAAAAGTTTTTACCCGCACAAGAGCGCCCCCCGCTTTTGGACGGGGATGTGCTGCAGGAGCGTTTTAAGTTGACACCCTCCCCTCTGTTCAAATCCATCCTCGACCGGGTGGAAGAGGCGCGGGTGTTGGGAACCATTCAAACTCCCGGGGAAGCGGAGCAATTGGCCCGGGAATTGATCACGTCACAATAGAGGTTGATCGAGTGTCCATCCATTACAAAAATAATCTTTGGAATCACAAGAAAGTCATCGTGGGAGAATCGGATTTAAATTCCAAGCAACCAGCGCGGCTGTTGATCGGTTTTCACGGAGCGGATTCGACGCCTGAAAATATGCTGATCCACGGCAATAAATTAAAACTGAGCAACACGGTATTCGTTTACCCGGAGGGACCGGTCGATGCCGGCGACGGGCTTTGGAGCTGGTGGCAGGACGGACCCCGCCAGCAGGAAACCGTTAAAGGTTTTCTGGAGTACACCGCCGTGATGGTGGACGAGGCCCATCGTTACCTCAGGGAATTAACAAATCATGCTCCTCAGGTTTGCATGTGGGGATTTTCCCAGGGCGGGGCCGCCGCTCTGGTGTATTCCCTCCTGGGGTCCCACACCTTGCACAAAGTGGCGTCGGTGTGCGGCTTCCTTCCGGAAATCCCCGACGACTTTCCCAGGCAGATTCACAACGCCTCCATACTGGGAATCTATGGACTCAATGACGAAATCATTCCCTCTTTTCTGGCCGAGTATGCCCTCGATGAACTAAAAGGTCAGGGACACCTCATTACCAAAATGGAAGCCCCCCAGAGCCACGAAATCAATGCCGGCAACATCACGGATGTAACGCAATTTTTTGAATCCGAATCCCTCCCCGCCGATCTCCCGGAATTATCTTGACAGTCCAAGCCCTTCTGATATGCTGGCCGGAGATTAAACTGTTCGTGTTCAGATGTAAGGAAAGACGGTGCGAATCCGTCGCGGGCCCGCCGCTGTAACCGGGGACGAATCCTGCTTCACGCCACTGTTTCGGAAGAAACGGGAAGGCGCAGGTATTAGGCCGATCCGGAAGCCAGAAAGCCTGTCTGAACCGGCTTCACACACTCTCCGGAACCTGAGAGGTGAAGGGCACTCGTAAATAAACCCCCTTTCCTTTCGGAAAGGGTTTTTTGTTGGCCTTCCAGGTGCCCGGTCAGGAGTTGCAACCATGGACGGCCATTCCAAACCCCGCGTGGCACCGGGGATTTTAAAACTCATCGCCCTATCCTTCTGCTTCTTGTTCTTCATGGGACTCGGCACCGCCTGGTCCAAGTCCTATCCCCAGCGCATCATCTCCATGTCACCCTCCATTACCGAAACCCTGTTCGCCCTCGGTGTCGGAAACCGTGTCGTCGGCGTTACCGATTTCTGCTCCTATCCGAAAGAAGCCTGCGCCCTGCCCAAAATCGGCGGCCTGCTCAACCCCAGTGTCGAGGCGTGGATCACGCTCAAACCGGATTTGATCATCCATCAGGACGACAGCCATAAACTGCGCATCAACGCTGAGAACCTGGGCATCCCCACCCTCGCGGTTTCGATGACGCGTCTCCGGAATATTTTTAAAACCATCCGTACTTTAGGTGAGGTTCTGGGGTGCGAACCCGACGCCCAAACACTCATCGCCAAACTGCACTCCGGAATTAAAAACCAGCAGACCCGTCTTGAGGGTGTTCCAAAAAAAAGTACGCTCCTGCTGTTGAGTGAAGGCAGTGATCCCAACAGAGCCCTGTATGCGGCGGGACGCAGCACCTTTCTCGGAGAATTGCTGGAATTGGCCGGCGGGGAAAATATTCTTACAGACCCCGAAATAAATTATCCGAAAATTTCGAAGGAGTTTATCCTGCGCCATTCACCGGAAGTGATCATCGAAGCGGGTCCCGATGCCAATTTAAGCGCTGAAGAAAGAGAACGAAAGCTCAAAAAATGGCAACGGTTCCCGACGCTGACCGCGGTCAAAAACAAAGACATTTATTTCATCGGAGCGGAGTACATTCTCATTCCCGGTCCCCGGTTTCTGAATATCCTGGATCATTTCGCGCGGGTGCTTCATCCCGAAGCGTTTAAGGAATAATTGCATGACACCCGAATCCAAAATCGCACTGGCACCGGCCCTCATCGAAACCAAAAGTTTGACCTTCGCCTACGCAGAGGAGCCGGTTTTAAATGATGTCTCGATCAACTTTCAACCGGGAAATTTCACCGGCATCATCGGGCCCAACGGGTCCGGCAAGTCAACCTTGCTCAAACTGATCGGAGGCATTCTACCCTCGCCTTCTGAAACGGTTTTTTTCAAGGACCGCGAGTTGAGCCAGTATAAAAAGAAAGAACTGGCCATTGCCATCGCCTGGATTCCGCAGGAAAAACAGATGGCCTTCCCCTTTAAAGTAATCGATATCGTGCTGATGGGACGCCATCCCTATCTGTCACCGCTTACCTTTGAAGGACAGGACGATTACCGGATCGCAGAGGAGGCCATGAGGCAGACGCAAGTCCTCGAATTTGCGGGGCGAAGTTTCAATGAGATCAGCGGCGGCGAAAAACAACGCGTGATGATCGCCAGCGCCATCTCGCAGCAGCCGGAAGTGATGCTGCTCGATGAACCCACTTCGGCGCTCGATATCAAATATCAGGTGGAAATTCTCGGTATCCTGAAAAAGTTGAATGAGCAGGACAACAAATCACTCGTCCTCGCCATGCACGATCTGCATCTGGCCTCGAAATATTGCAAACGGCTGGTCCTCCTCAAAAAAGGCCGGGTGTTTTGCGAGGGACCGCCGGCCGAGGTTTTAAAAAAGGAAATTCTGGAAGAAGTGTACGAAGTGAGGGTCAAAATCTTTCACGACGACGAGGACGGCAGTTTGATCGTCGTGCCGGAGGCATCGTGAGCGATTTGAATCCGACGACCCTGAACTCCCGGAAAATCGTCATGGGCATCGGAGTGTTCTTTTTACTCTTCCTGGCGACGCTGATCATCGCTCCCCTGATCGGCCCCACCTCCATCGACTTGGGCAAGGCTCTTGAAGGCGGCTTCAACTCCACCGATAACGTGGACGCCAACATTCTTTTTCTGGCGCGCATCCCCCGCATTCTTCTGGGAGCATTAACCGGCGCCGCCTTATCGGTAACCGGTGCGGTATTTCAAGCCCTGTTGCGCAACGACCTCGCGGCCCCGTTCACTCTCGGGGTTTCCAGCGGCGCTTCGCTCGGCGCGGTGATCGCCATCAGCCTCGGCCTGAACTTCAGCATTCTCGGAATTTCCATCCTGTCCATCGCCGCGTTTGCGGGCGCCCTGGGAACCATGTTCCTGGTGTTCGGGCTGGTCAAAACACGGCATGGAGATTTCCCCACGTCTGTCCTGCTGCTGGCGGGAGTCACGGCTAATTTCTTTTTCGCGTCCATGGTCATGTTCATTCACTACATGGCGGACTTCACGCAATCGTTCCAGATCGTCCGCTGGCTGATGGGCGGCCTGGACATCACCGATTACAAAACGGTGTGGTCGATCCTTCCGATGGTGGCTCTGGGCATCGGCGGTCTGTTTTACATTTCCCGCGATCTGAATTTAATCAGCACGGGAGTGCAATCCGCGATGAGCCGCGGGGTTGATGTCATCCGCACCCAGAAAATCGGATTCATCCTGTCCTCCCTGATTACCGGCACGGTGGTGGCCATCAGCGGTCCCATCGGGTTTGTCGGGTTGATCGTGCCGCATATCGTGCGTCTTCTGGTTGGTCCGGATTTACGTTTATTGATCCCCGGCTCCATGTTTTTCGGCGCGAGTTTTCTGATCCTGTGCGACACCGTGGGACGCACCCTCATCGCTCCGGCGGAGATTCCGGTGGGCGTCATCACCGCTATGCTGGGCGGACCGTTTTTCATATGGCTGTTGAAGCGCCAACAAAGGATGGGAAACATATGAGCGCCAAAACACTCATGATCCAGGGAACCGGTTCCGGCGTGGGGAAAAGCATCATCACCGCCGCCTTGTGCCGCGCCTTTTATAGGGAGGGGCGCAAGGTCGCCCCATTCAAAGCGCAAAATATGTCCCTGAACTCCTACGTCACCGAGGACGGAGGAGAGATCGGCCGCGCGCAGGTGTATCAGGCCGAAGCCTGCGGCATTGCTCCGCATGTTGCCATGAACCCCATCCTGCTCAAACCCAGCGCCGACAACAATTCGCAGGTCATCGTTATGGGCAAGGTGGTGGGCCAGCGTAACGCCAGGGATTACTACGCGGACCGCCCCAGCTTTGTGAAGGAAGTCGCGCAGGCGTTCGATACCTTAAAAAGCAATTATGACCTCATCATCATGGAAGGCGCCGGATCGCCCGCAGAAATCAACCTGCGCAAATACGACATGGTCAACATGGCGATGGCGGAAATGGCCGACGCGCCGGTGCTGATCATAGGCGACATCGATCGCGGCGGCGTGTTCGCCTGGATGAAGGGCACGCTGGACTTATTATCCGAGGCGGAGCAGCAAAGGGTGCGCGGATTCATCATCAACCGGTTCCGCGGCGACCTCGAGTTGTTGCAGCCGGGCATCACGCAATTCGAAGAAATGACCGGCAAGCCGGTACTGGGCGTCATTCCTTTCGACGCGGAATTATTTGTCGACGAAGAGGACGCGATTCCCCACCACAATTCACCTCTTATCAACAGCCATCCGAGTGTGGTGGACGTCGCCATTATTCAGTTGCCCCATATCGCGAATTTCACCGATTTCTCACCGCTGGTTGCCGATCCCGGAGTGGCGGTCCGTTATATCCGCAGTCCCGTTCAGGCCGGCAGCCCGGACCTTTTGATTCTCCCCGGCACCAAGAATACCATCGGCGACCTGCAGTTCATGCAGCAAATGGGATGGGATCGATTCATCCATTCTTTTCATCAAACGGGCGGCCTGATCTTCGGAATGTGTGGAGGATTTCAAATGCTGGGAACCCGCTTGTTCGATCCGCACGGGATTGAAAGCACGATCGGGAAAATTGAAGGGCTCGGATTGATCGAGTCCACCACCACCATGGAAAACGAAAAAGTCACCGAGCGGCGCATACGCCCCACCCTGTCCTCCGCTGTATTTAATGAGGGGCTGGAAGTGGACGGTTACGAAATTCATTCTGGCCATACCACATTTGGAAAAGAATACCCGCTTCTGTTTGAGGCGGCTGAGGGCGATTGCCCTTCCAGTCTGGGATTGTGCAACGAGGCGGGCAACGTCATCGGCACTTATCTGCATGGATTTCTGGATAACGATCCGATCAGAGAGGCGTTTTTAAAATTTGTTCGGAAACAAAAAAAGTTGCCGCCGCCGGAGGAAAAATTCAATTACCGGGAATTCCGTTCCCGGCAGTTGGACCGCCTCGCGGATCTGGTAACGCAATCGATCAACATGAATGAGGTGAAACACATCATCGGCCTGTAACGGGCCACAATCCATTCTCCGGAAGTAGGGAAGCGCGGTGAGAAGCCGCCACTGTCCCGCAACTGTGATGGGAACGAAAACCGTCGTATTGCCACTATCCGCAAGGATGGGAAGGCGCGGTGAGTAGGTCGCCCAAGTCAGGAAACCTGGTCCGGGGAAATTTCAATCATCCTTCGAGAGAGAGGAAACTTATGAAACTTTTCAAGACCGTTCTTATGATGACCTGTATATCACTTTTGCCGCTGAACACTTTCGCGGAAGACAACGAGGAAGAGTTGAAGGCAATTGAGATCACCGCCACGCGGACTTCCCTCGAGGAAGAAAACCCGGCGTCCGCCTTGACGGTTATCACTCAGGAAGAAATAAAGCAGAAACAGCACATGCAGGTGAAAGATATATTAAGAGAGCAGGTGGGAATTAACGTCGTCAATATAGGTCCAACGGGGGGAACCACCGGCGTGTTCATGCGCGGGGCGGCGCCCAGCTCGACGCTGGTGCTGATAGACGGCGTGCAGGTGAAGTCCAACACCTCGGGTTCATTTGACTTCTCGAATCTGCAGATGGACAACATCGAACGCATCGAAATTCTGCGCGGCCCGCAAAGCACATTATGGGGCGCCGATGCCGTCGGTGGTGTGATCAACATCATCACCAAAAGGGGCAAGGGAAAACCAACGCATTCCCTGACATTTGAAGGCGGCAGTTTCGCCACCTTCAAGGAAACCCTGGCCAGTTCCGGTGCCTTTGCCAAATTTGATTACTCCGCCAGCGCATCCCGCACGGATTCCGAGGGCTTCTCCGCCTTCAACGAAAACCTCGGCGCCACGGAAGACGACGGTTACCAGAACACCTCTTTTTCCACGCGCATGGGTTACAACTTTCTGGAAGACGGCCGGGTGGAATTCATCGGACGCTATACCAAATCCCATAGCGAGTTCGACGGTCTCAATAACTTTTTCGTCCTGTCGGATTCCCCCGACCACATTCAAAAAAGCGAAACCTTTTCTTTCGCCCTGCCCATCGAAAAATCCATCACTCCCTGGTGGGATGCCAAAGTAAACACCAACATGTATTACGACGAACTGGATACACAGGATCCCACGTTCGGCGATTCGGTGATCTTGAGCCGAACCTACACCGTCGATTTTCAGAACAACCTGTCGTTGGGAAAATATGTGTCCACCGTATTTGGTTTCGAGCGTCAAGTCACCAACGGGTACAACAACAGCAACAATATCTCCCTGGAAAACCGGTCATGGGGGTACTATCTCCAGGGCAAATTGAACTGGAACGACCGGGTTCTCTTAAGCGCGGGATTCCGTCAGGACGTCAATTCAGGTTTCGACGACAAGTTTACTTATAAATTCGAAGGCGCCTATCAACTCAAAAGCTGGGGGACCAAACTGCGGGCGGCCTACGCCACCGGATTCCGGGTGCCTTCCGTCAACGAAGTGCTGTTCCCATTCTTCGGCAACGTCAATATTCAACCGGAAGAAAGTAAAAACTGGGAAGTCGGCTTCGAACAAAAATTGTTCGACGACCGGGTTATCCTTGGCGGCAATTATTTCCACACCGATTATGATGATTTGATCACGTTCGACTTCGTTACATTCATCGCCCAGAATATCGGGAGCGCCACGTCCAAGGGAATTGAAGGATTCGCCAAGTTTAAAATTCTGAAAAACCTGGACCTGACCGCGAATTACACCTGGAATCAGGCCACTGACGATTCCGATGGTTCTTTATTGACGCGAAGGCCGCGTCACGTTTTTTCCGCCAGCCTGCACCACACCTGGAACGATAAGCTGGACGCTACCCTTACGGTCAATCACCGGTCAAAAATGGCGTCGGGCACCGCCACGGTAGGGGAGCGCGCCATCGTTCGGGCGGCTTTGAGTTATCGGATTAACAAGAATCTGAAACTCACCGCCCGCGGCGAAAACCTGTTGGATGAAGATTATGAAGAATCGTTTCAATTCGGCGGACAGCCGATTTCCGGATTCGCCGGATTTGTTTACAGCTTTAATTGATCATCAGGGGAGGAGGTTCGCCCTCCTCCCCCCTCATATTTTATGAACACGACTTCGACATCCAAGCGCACCCTTCATAACGCAGGCTATTACGCCTTCGCGGGTTCCCTGCTCCTGCACGCCGGGTTCATTGCATTTATTACATCCTGGCAATGGGAACTGAAAGCGCCGGAGAAAGAGCCATCGAAAATCATTCAGGTAACGTTTTTACCGGCTCCCGCCAAACCTGAAGTCACTGAAAAACGGAAGCCTTTAAAAACAGCTTCGACTGCCCCCGCCCAACCCCTGGCTCTGCATTCAGCGGCCATTTTGAAACTCAGGCCCCGGACTCCGGATTTAGCCCTGCCCACCCGCCAGCCGGTCAACGCGGCTTATCGGATGCCTTCCGCGATTCACACTACACAGAAAAGCCCGCTGATCCGGCAGCCATCATTGTTCAAGAAGGCGATAAACCTGAAAGCGGCGCGGCCCTTAAAAGTCGAGCGGACCCGCCACGGCACCCGCCAGGGAATGGGAATCCGGCCTCTGCCCGTGTTCAACACCCCTATACCTCCATCATCCCAGGCCAAGGCGCAAACCGACTCTCAGTTGCGCAGTTATCCGGCAGGTATTCACCCACGGAC
>CBDVDB010000056.1:0-11231 GCA_965372625.1 uncultured Nitrospinaceae bacterium | reverse complement strand
GATATCCAATTCCGAAAATATTACCAGCGCTTCGTTCAGGCTGTGGTTGGGATTCAGGACCACGACTTCCAGGGTGGCGAGGTCGCGGGCGAGGGTATTTTCATCCATGCCCGCCTTTTGCGCGGCGGCGCGGATATTCGAAAATGAAATGATTCCGTGCATATCTCCCTCCCGAGACACTACCGGATAATATAAATGCCGGGAATAGGATACGATTTCCAGAATCTTTTTGAAAGGAGTTTCCTCGGGAATGGTGACGACCTTCCGGGTCATCACGTCCTTATTTGGCCGATCACCGAACCGGCCACCGAACAGATTTGCACGGTGGGTTCGTTCATGCGTTCCTGAAAAGGGGTCCGACAACCATTTTATTATAAAGGGTGTATGGGACCCTGACCAGCCGGGAGGGTGAAAAGGATTTTTTCACGCAAGAGGTGGGCCGGACGATTGCCGGGTAAGAGCCATTATGTTATGCTCGTGACCGCTCGTTAAGAAATAAGGGCACCCATCTCTGGGCTTTTCAGGTTCGCATCCCTCCGAAAGCCGGATGACCCCAAATGATTCATCACAATTGTTGAAAAGAGGATATTCAATGGTCAAGATTGTGCCTTCGATATTAGCCGCCGACTTCAGTCGGCTGGGCGAAGAGGTGAAAGCCGTGGAAGCCGCGGGAGCGGACTGGATTCACGTGGATGTGATGGACGGTCAATTCGTTCCCAATATTACCGTCGGGCCGCTGGTGGTGGCAGCGTTGCGCAAGGTGACGGAACTTCCCCTGGACGTGCACCTGATGATCGAGAACGCGGATCAATATATAGAGGATTTCGCCGATGCCGGCGCCGATATCATTTCGGTTCATGCCGAGGCCTGTCCGCATCTGCACCGCACCATCCAGCGCATCAAGGAAAACGGGGTCCGGGCGGGAGTGGTATTGAACCCTGCCACCACCCTGTTCGCCCTCGACGAAATAATCGAGCAGGTGGATATGGTGCTGTTGATGTCGGTCAACCCTGGTTTCGGCGGTCAGGAATTTGTCGGCTCCGTGCTCAGCAAAATCGAACTGTTGCGCAATACCCTGAACGAATCGGGAGTAGAGTTGGATTTGGAAGTGGACGGCGGGGTGAACCCGGACAACGTGGCGGCTATCAAACAGGCCGGGGCCAACGTTTTGGTGGCCGGGTCCGCCATCTTCGGCAGTGACGATTACAAAAAAGTCATTGAGGAACTGCGCAACGCTTGAGAATCGGTTTCGGAGTTAGCCGGCGAAAACACCTTTGAACCTGCCGAAAAATGCGTACACCTTCTCCCAGAACTCAGCGCTTTTTAATTTCTGGCGGGCTTCCGTCATTTCGGGTTCGAGGCGAAGCGCTTCTTTGTAGGATTGAATGGCTTCGGAATAATGGGAACTCGCGGCGTAAATCAAACCCAGGTTGTAGTGGCCTGAGGCGTAGTCCGGTTTCAGCTCGATGGTTTTACGGATCATCTGCTCCGCGTCCCGGTTCTGTCCCCGGCGCAGATGGATGAGTCCCAGATTGTTGTAGGCGTAAGCGTATTCCGGATCCAGGCGTAACGCCTCCCGGTATTCGTTTTCCGCTTTCAGGTATTGATGGGCGTTGTCAAACAGAAGGCCCAGATTGAAATGAACCTTGGGTTCTGCCGGATTCAACCGGATGGATTCCAGGTATTCCTCCTCCGCCAACCGGGTTTTGTACATCGATTCATAAAGGATGCCCAGGTTGAAGTGGATTTGGGGATCTTCCGGATTCAACCGCGCCGCTTCCTTTAAAGTGGTTTCCGATTCCTTGCATTGATCCAGTTTGAGATGCACCAGCCCCAGATTGTTGTGAATGTCGGGATCGTCCGGTTTTAATTCCAGCGCCTGCCGGTATCTGCGTAACGCTTCTTCCAACTGTTCCCGGCTTTCGTACAGAATTCCCAGATTGAACAGCGCATCGTAATCCTCCGGGTTGAGACCCAGGGTTGTGTGGTAGGACTGCTCGGCCCGGTTCCAATCCTCCAGGTGTTCGTAGATCAGGGCCATGTTGAAGTGGATGATATGATTCTCCGGATTCAGGCCGATGGCTTTTTGATAGGATTCCAGGGAGGCTTCATATTTTTCCTGACGATAGTAGATAACACCCAGTTTGATCCAGGCTTCCTCAAGATCCGGATGATGTTGGACCGCATTCCGGAAGGCTTCCTCAGCCGGTCCGTATTCTTTTTTTTGAAAATAAAGGTTGCCATATAGAAACAGGATTTCCGGGTTTTCCGGTTCCTGCTTCAGGGCGGTTTCCAATTCAGCGAAGGCCAGATCATACTTTTCCCGGAGCGTGTAAAGTTTGGCCAATTGCATGCGTCCGAAAACATTCTTGCGGTCGAGTTCCGTCAATTCCTTGAGGACCCTTTCAGCCGAGTCGTATTCTTCCAGCGATTCGTACAGGTGTCCCAGCTTGGAATACACCTCGCTGTCCATCGGGTCCAGCCGCAATACCTTGCGGAATGATTCCAGGGCCAGGCGGCTCCGGTCCTGCGCCTGGTACAGCAGGCCCAGGTTGTATTGGGCGTTGATGTAATACCGGTCCAGCTTTAAAGTGGTTTCAAATTCCTCTTCGGCCAGGGAAAAGTTTTTAAGATGGTAGAAAAGCAGGCCCAGATTATTGTGGGCCGCGGTGTATTTGGGGTTGAGGCGCAACGCTTCCTTGTATTCCGCCTCGGCCTCTTCAAAGCGCTTTTGCTCAAAACGCAGATAGCCCAGATGGTTGTGAATCTGAGCGTCGTTGGATTTCAAGGCCAGTGCCTTCTGGTACTGGTATTCCGCTTCGACAAAATTTTTCTGGTCGGCCGCGATATTGCCGAGGAAAAAGTGCGCTTCCGCGCTGGCGGGGTCCAGCTTCAAAGTCTCCTTGTATTCCACCTCAGCTTTTTCCAGTTCCCCCAGATTGTTGTACAGGTTGGCCAGGTCCAGGTGCGCGAATACATTTTTGGGGTTGATGCGCAGGGCCTTCTGGTATTCCCGTTCCGCTTCAAAAAACCGCTCCTGATCGAAATACAGATTGCCCAGATTGTAGCGGGCCTGACCGTATTCCGGGTCCAGGGCCAGCGCTTTCAAATAGGATTGTTCAGCCGCAAAAAAGTTTTCCTGGCAGGCATACAGGAGCCCCATATTGTGGTGGGGCAGGGTGTACTCCGGGTCCAACTCAAGCGCTCTCCGGTACTCTGTTTCCGCCTTGCCCCACTGCTTTTGCTCGTAATAAAGAGAACCGAGATTGTTGCGGGTGCGGGCGTTTTCGGGATCGAGTTCGAGGCTTCTCTGGTAATGATTTTCCGCTTCGGGAATACGCTTCTGCTGATGGCAAATGGCCCCCAGTCCCAAATGGGCCTCGGCGCAAAATGCTTCTTGCGCGAGCGCCTTTTGGTACTCCTGCTCGGCGAGGTGGTATTTGGATTTTCCAAGATAAAAGTCGCCGAGGGCGCAAATCGCTTCAGCGTCCCCGGGATTCTGGCGAATGTCCTGCTTGAACTGCTCTTCCTCTTCCCGGTAGCTCATATGATTTATCCTGAATGTTAATGTATATTTTTAGCGTAACCGTTAATTCACCATTTTTCCACAACCAATTGAGATATTTTTTATAATAATTAAATCAATAGGTTAAAGTGAGAAAAAACAGGCTGCAGAAGCTCCCGGCGCCGGAACTCTCATTGGCCGGTACCCCCCTGGTCGGGGGAGAGCTAAAGGTTGCGGATTTGCATATTTAATGGGATTTTTGGATATTATGATTCAAATGAGATAAATGATGGATTTCCACAGTTTTTGATCGTTTATCCTTGTAAACGAGCTTTAAATCAAGCTAAAATCAGCCGACTCAAGGACTTATTTTTAAGTTTGGTCCAGGGCTTGGGGAATCACTCCCGGCCTTGATTTTTATTTTTTCACGGGAGGATTTCCACCATGATGGGAATTGGTTTTCCAGAATTGATGATCATTCTAGTCATCATCATGATTATTTTTGGAGCGGGTAAACTGCCGGAAATCGGTAGCGCCTTCGGCCGCAGTATCAAGAATTTTAAATCGTCCATGAAAGAGGCGCAAGAGGGCGATCAAACGGCTCAGGTAGAAGAGGGAGCCGAAGGACAAGCGCCGGCCGGCGAACTTCAGCAGGAAGAATTGAGCGATGAAGAAAAAGAACGCCTCGCTCACGAAAAAGCTCAAGCCGATGGCGAAGCCAAAGACAAGTCCATGAAGGATCAGGCTGAAGCCTTCACGGCTACCTTGCCGAGAAAAGGCAGTTACGATTTCGCCAAGGATCAGGCCGATCAGGCCGAAAAGAAAGCCAAGGCATAAAAAAGGGTTATCGCCTTCAAGGCGTCACCCGGTGTGCAAGTTCTCTTCCCGTAAAAGATAAAGAGCCCTGTCCTTTTCTAGGACCAGGGCTCTTTTAAATTGTCCTGGGTCCAGACCGACCAGCCGTCGATATCCTTGTAAATCCCGTTGGTATAAAAATTAAACGGATCGAAGAAACGGATCCCCTGTTCCCGGTTTATTTCAAAATTGACCTGGGCCGATTGTGCGGGATTATTCTTGCTCTCCAGAAACTGTTTACCGTCCACTCCGGACAAAGTAAAAATTTCCTCCATGGTTTCTATTTGATAATCCCCGGAATCAACCACCGCCTGAATTTGGCTCATGATTTGTGCCACCGTCTCCGGCGGCAAATGATGCATTTTCATAAGTCACAACCCTTCACTGATAGGTGTTTCCTGAATTATATAAAAATCTGCGGAAGAATCAATACCGACCCGGTGATATTCGGCGCAGGAGGGAGATTCGTGAGGCCTAGGGACTGGCGAGGGAGAGCACGGGACCCGGGAACAGACCCAACTCCACGGTCCCCAAAACGCCGATCAGAATGACCAATATTGTGAGGGGCGTCAGGGAAATCTGAAACTCTCCCTGCGGTTCCCTCATATACATGTAGACGATGACCCTCAGGTAGTAATAGAAGGAGATGGCGCTGTTCAGTACCGCCAGGACCACCAGGGTCACGAAGCCCTCATTGAGGGCCGCCTGGAAAATGTAAAACTTGGCGATAAACCCGGCAAAGGGCGGCAGGCCCCCCAGCGACAACAGAAAGATGGACATGCACAGGGCCAGCAGAGGGGCCTTGAATCCCAGACCGGAATAATCCTCCAGCTCCAGATTTTCATTACCCTTGCGCCCCAGCAGAATGACCACCCCGAAAGCTCCAAAGGTCATAAACGTGTAAGCCAGCATGTAAAAGACCAGGGCCGAGCTTCCCAGGGTGCTGCCGGCGATAATGGCGATCAGGATGTATCCGGCGTGCGAGACGCTGGAATAAGCCAGCAGACGTTTGATATTGGTCTGCATGATGGCTCCCAGATTGCCCACGAACATGGTGATGATGGCGATGACGCTCAGAATCATTTCCCAGGAGGGGGCCAGTTCGGGCAACGCCTCGGTAAAAATCCTGAAAAACGCCGCGAAGGCCGCGGCTTTCGGCCCCACTGCCATGAACGCCGTTACCGGCGTCGGCGCTCCTTGATACACATCCGGCGCCCACATATGGAACGGCACGGAAGCCACCTTGAACCCGAATCCCACCACCAGCAGAATCCCGCCCATCAAAGCCAGCGGATGCTCTCCCTGGCTCAATGCCTCGGCAATACCGGCCAGCTTGGTGGTGCCGGCCGAACCGTATAGAAGTGTCATGCCATAAAGCAGGAATCCCGTGGCGAAGGCTCCCAGCAGGAAATATTTGAGGGCGGCTTCGTTCGATCGAGTATCCCCCCGGCGAATTCCCGTCAGAACATAGAGACACAGGGAAACGATTTCGATGCCCAGAAAAATCATGATGAGATCGGTGGCGGAAGCCAGAATGATCATCCCAATCGTGCAGAACATAATCAGGCTGTAGTATTCGCCGACGTGGATATTTTCCCGCCGGTTATATTCGACCGAAACCAGAATCGCCAGAGCGGAGCTGATGCAGAAAATCAGGGTGAAGAATACCGACATGTGATCGACCACATACATGCCGCCGAAGGAAGTTGTCGGCCAGTCGGATTTGGCGAAACTGGCGACCGCCGCCATCAAAAGACCCGTCAGGGCGATGAACACCAGGCCGGACTTCTTTTTACCGATAAATAAATCCGTCAGCATGACCAGTATGGTGAAGGCGCTGAGCACCAGCACGGGCGCCAGGCTGACTAAATCGATTTCAGGTGCGGGTATCATTTCCACAATTCATCCTTCAGTTAGTGACTCTCTTGTTGTGCGATTCTGGCATTCGCCATTTTGATACCGGTTTCCGCCGACGCGTGAGGGTCCGGGGACGCATGCGGGTCTTTCGGAGTTACCTGTGTGATCAAGTGCTTGATGGACGCGTCAAACGTTTTGGTAAACGGCGTCGGATAAAACCCGATCCAGAACACCAGAATAATCAGCGGGATCATGGTGCATAACTCGCGCGGAGTCATATCCTTCAGTTTTTCATTTTCCGGGTTGGTGATTTTGAGGAACATGACCCGTTGAAACATCCACAGCATATAACAGGCGGCGAAGATGACGCCGCTGGTTCCGATAATGGCGAACGTCATGTCATTCTGAAACATACCCAGAAGAATCAGAAACTCGCCGACAAACCCATTGGTTCCCGGCAGACCGACCGACGACAGTGTCATGATCATAAAGCATACCGTGAACACGGGAATGACCTTGGCCAGCCCGCCGAAATCGGCAATCAGCCGCGTGTGCCGGCGGTCATAGATCATGCCGACCAGCAAAAAGAGGGCGGCGGAGGTGATGCCGTGATTGATATTCTGCAACAGGGCGCCCTGCAGTCCGTAATGGTTGAAGGCGAATATTCCCAGCATGACGAATCCCAGATGGCTGACACTGGAATAGGCCACCAGTTTTTTGAGGTCTTCCTGCATCATCGCCACCAGCGCTCCGTAAATAATGCCGATCACCGCCAGGCCGCACACATAGGGTAGAAACTCGACGCTGGCCAGCGGAAACATCGGCAGGTTGAAACGGAGAAACCCGTACGTTCCCATCTTCAACAGAACCCCCGCCAGGATCACGCTGCCCGCCGTGGGCGCTTCCACATGCGCATCCGGCAACCAGGTATGGAACGGGAACATCGGCACCTTGATGGCAAACGCCAGAAAAAAGGCGCAGAACAGCCATTTTTGTTGAACCATGTCCAGGGTGATCTGCTCGGTGATCATCATGATATCGGTGGTGAACACGCCGACGGTTTTCTGGAAATGGAAGTATATCCAGATAATGCCCACCAGCATGATCAGGGAGCCCACTGCTGTGTATATAAAAAATTTCACCGCCGCGTAAACGCGGCGCGGTCCGCCCCAGACTCCGATGATGAGATACATCGGGATCAACTGGAATTCCCAGAAAAAATAAAACAGGAAGAAATCGAGAGAGATGAACACGCCGAGCATACCCGTGCTCAAAGCCAGCATCGCCATCATGAATTCCTTGACGTGCTTTTTGATTCCAAACGAAGCCAGAACAGCGATGGCGGTGAGCGACGTGGTCATGATGTAGAGCAGGAGCGATATACCGTCTATCCCAATGTGGTAGCTGATTCCCCAAGTCTGGATCCAGGGGACATCCATCGTGAACTGCATCGCCGCGGTGGTGGTATCGAAGTCGGCGTACAATTGCAGAGACAGCAGGAAATCCGCAATGGCCACAGCCAGAGCGGTTTGCTTGAGCATTCCCTCTTTTTCCTTGGGAATGAAGGCCAGTGCCAGGGCGCCGATCAGCGGCAGGAATGTGATAAAAGTTAGAAACATGTGTTTGGGGTCAGATCACGATCTGACTGATAATGATTAACATAATAAAACCCACCACCATGAGCAGGGCGTAGTTACGGACATAGCCCGATTGAAAACTGCGGGCCTGCTTGCCCATCCAGCCGATGATCTGGGCCACGCCGTTGACGGCGCCGTCTACGCCGCGGTCATCGGCCTGCCGCCAAAGCAAATCGGACCCCTTAATCAGAGGTTTGACAATGGTTTCGTCGTAAAGTTCGTCTACATAATATTTGTTTTGCACCAGATCGAACCCCCACTGCCCCTTGGCGAGTTTTTCGGGGAGATCCCGTCGTTTGACATAGAAATAGTACGCGGTGCCGATTCCCACCAGCGCCACGCCCACCGAGAACATCATCAGGAGGATTTCCACCCAGATGTTGTGCGATTTATGTTGTGCGTTGTGCAGGACTTCCGCGAAGGAGGCATGGTGGCCGTGCTCCGCCAGCATGCGCTCGGAGGCGGCCAGGGCGGTTTCCATGTCGAACGCCAGGACCGGCTCCAGCCAGTGGTGCAGAATATGCCAGCCTTCAAACAGCGGTATTCCCAGAATTCCGCCCACCAACGCCCCGAAGGCGAGAATGATCAGCGGCAGGGTCATTATTTTGGGTGATTCGTGGGGATGCACATGCGGGTCGACGTTGGACGGTCCATGGAACGTCAGAAACACCAGGCGGAACATATAGAACGCCGTTATAAATGCGCCACTGATGCCCATACCCCAATAAATGACGTTGCCGTCTATCAATGCGTGATACAGAATTTCGTCCTTACTGAAGAATCCCGCAAAGGGGAATATCCCCGCGATAGCAATCGTCGAAACCAGAAATGTCACATAAGTGATCGGGAAATGGTCCTTGAGCCCGCCCATTTTGCGGATGTCCTGCTCGTGGTGCATGCCGTGAATGATACTGCCGGCACCCAGGAACAGGCAGGCCTTGAAGAACGCATGCGTGACCAGATGGAAGATCGCGGCGGTATAGGCGCCGACGCCGCAGGCCAGAAACATGTAGCCGATCTGGCTGACGGTCGAGTAGGCCAGCACCCGCTTGATGTCAAATTGCGTGCACCCGATGGTCGCCGCGAACAGAGCGGTTCCGCCGCCTATCAGCGCGATGACCATCATCGTCAAAGGCGCCATGTTGAACAGGGCGCTGCAGCGGACCAGCATATACACGCCGGCGGTGACCATGGTCGCGGCATGGATGAGTGCGCTGACCGGGGTCGGGCCTTCCATGGCGTCCGGCAGCCAGGTGTACAGGGGAATCTGCGCCGATTTACCGGTAGCGCCGATAAACAACGCCATGGTGATGAGCGTGGCGGCCTCGCCGTCGTAAATCAACGTCGTCGGCGACGCGAGCATGACCTCGGTAAAGTCAAGGGTCCCGAAAATCTTGAAGACGCCGAAAATACCCAGGAGGAACGCGAAGTCTCCGATCCGGTTGACCACGAAAGCTTTAACGCCCGCATCGCAGGCGGATTTCTTTTCAAAGTAATAGCCGATCAGGAAATAGGAACAGAGGCCCACGCCTTCCCAGCCGATGAACATGATCAGGAAATTGCTGCCCATGACCAAAATGAGCATGGAGAACAAAAACAGGTTCAGGAAGGCGAAGTACCGGTAGTAACTGTACTCCTCGTACATGTACCCGACGGAGTAGATGTGAATGATGGCACCGACGCCGGTCACCACCATCATCATCACCAGCGAAAGAGGATCGATCTGGAATCCGAAATCGACGGTAAAGTCGCCCGCCGCCATCCAGGTGTACAGGGACTGTTCGGGGTAGGGAGTTCCCTCCGGATGGAAAAAGGTACTGACCAGCAGGACCAGGGTCACGGCAAACGACAGCACCGGCCCCATACAGGCCACCCAGCTGACCCGGGTTTTACCGATTTTGAGTCCAAAAAAGCCGTTGATGATCGAGCCGATCAACGGAAATAACGGCACCAGAAACGCCAGATTAACAAATGACATCGATTAAGTTCCTACCACTTCATCAGGTTGAGTTCGTCAAGATTCACGGTCGGTTTGTTGCGGAACAGGGCGATAATAATCGCCAATCCCACCGAAACTTCCGCCGCGGCCACGCACATGACCATGAAACTGAAGATCTGTCCATCATGCTGATTCAAGTAACGGTCAAAGGCGATCAGGGAAATGTTGACTGCGTTCAGCATGATTTCGACGCACATGAACACCACAATGACGTTGCGCCGTATCAGAACACCCAGCACGCCGATGGAAAACAACGTCGCGCTGAGAATCAAATAATGTGATAGAGGTACCATAATCAATCCACTTTGGTTTTGGCCAGGACCACCGCCCCGACCATGGCCGCCAACAGAAGAATGGACGCCACTTCGAAGGGCAGAACAAAATCGGTAAACAGGAATTTCCCCACCTCCGCCACGGTTCCGAAATTTTCCGGGACCTCGGCGGGAGCGCTGAAATCCGCTTCCGAAGTTTTCTCGATAATTTTGTACAACACCCCCACAATGAGCAACCCGGTGAAGGCCGTCAGCCAGACATTCCGCTCCCGGACTTTCCAGTCACTCCCGTCGCCTTGCAGGTTGAGAAGCATGATGACGAACATGAACAGAACCATGATGGCTCCGGCATAAATGATGATCTGAAGAATAGCCAGGAAGTGCGCCTGCAACAGGACGAACACCGCCGCCAGCCCCAGCATCATGCCGATGAGGGACACCGCCGACCCGATGGGGCTCTTGTTGAACACCACGCCGAGCGCGAGCAGGGTGACCACCCCTGCCAATGGATAAAATATCAGTAGTTCCATTTGCCGTACATCTTTCTGCAGAATTCCATGCGGTCTTTGAGTTCCGCAACCGGAACCAGCAATTGCTCCATGTCGTATTTCATTTTTTTGCGGTCGAGCATGGTGATGTCATACTGATCGCTCATAAAGATCGCTTCTTCAGGGCACGCTTCCTCGCAGAACCCGCAGAAGATGCAGACCGCGTAATCAATGGTGAACTCGACGGGATAGCGTTCCACTTCATTTTGTTTCCCGCTGTTTTCACCGGGAATAATATCGATGCAGTAGGCGGGGCAGGCGATCTCGCACAACCCGCACGCCACGCAGTTCGGCAGGTTGTTTTCGCCCAGCGCCAGCACCGGCCGCCCCCGGTAGGCGATGGGAAACTGCATGGTTTCTTCCGGGTAATACACAGTGAAAATTTCCCGCTCCTTTTTCTTGCCGAGAAAGAACGGGACGAAACCAAATATATTTCTAAAGAAATGGCGTGATGTGATCAGCATGCCCCGAAATATTTCCGGGACATAAGAACGCTCCCACCACGTCATTTTCACGTTGCGATTGACGTAGTAAGCCATAAGGCGACTCCTAGTTCCA
>CBDVDB010000055.1:0-11494 GCA_965372625.1 uncultured Nitrospinaceae bacterium | reverse complement strand
GCGCTCCTGTTCGCCGGCGCCTTGCACATCAATCTCGAAGACCTGGCGAAGCAGAAATGGATCATCACTCTGCTGGCTACCGTCGGAGTGGTTTTGTCGACCACCCTTGTCAGCGGACTGATGTATTTTGTATTGGGCTGGCTGGGCATCGGCATTCCCTTCATCTATTGTTTGCTGTTTGGCGCGTTGATTTCTCCGACCGATCCCATCGCGGTGCTGGCCATTCTAAAAACCGCTGGGGCTCCCAAGGAGTTGGAAACGAAAATCGCCGGCGAGTCATTGTTCAACGACGGAGTGGCGGTGGTGATCTTTATCGTGATCCTGGAAATTGCCAGCGGACAGTACGAGCCGTCGGCTTTTTCCATCACCCTTTTGTTTTTAAAAGAAGCGGTGGGCGGCGCGTTGTTCGGCCTGGCGACGGGTTACGGAGCTTATCGCCTGTTGCGGACGGTGGACAATTATCAGGTCGAGGTATTGATCACCCTGGCGCTGGTGTTCGCCGGTTATGCCGCCGCGGAGGCTCTGCATATCTCCGCTCCGATCGCGGCGGTGGCGGCGGGATTGCTGATCGGCAATCACGGCCGCACCCTGGCCATGTCCGAAAAAACCATCGAGCATGTCGACATGTTCTGGGAACTGGTGGACGAAATTTTAAACGGCGTGCTGTTTGTCCTGCTGGGGTTCGAACTTTTAATCTTAACATTTGAGTTGTCCAGTTTTAAGGCAGGGTTGATAGCGATTCCCGTCGTTCTGCTGGCACGGTTTATCGGGGTGAGCCTGCCCATCTGGCTCAGGAAATTCAAACGCGAATTCAGCCCGAACGCCATCAAGGTATTGACCTGGGGCGGATTGCGCGGCGGCATCTCGGTAGCGCTGGCGCTGTCCATTCCCGCCTCTCCCGAGCGTGAACTGATTCTGATGATGACTTATGTGGTCGTCGTGTTTTCCATCCTCGTGCAGGGCCTGACCATCGGCAAACTGATCCAGAGCGGTTTGAAGGATTAATCCTGCCCTGATGCGCCTGCGCTCCTTTCTTTTTAAATACCGGTTAATGCCGAATTTTAATGGGATCACACTTGCCTTGCGCCTGCGGGGTTTACCTCACTGCATTGAGGTGGTAACCTGATTTAAGGTGTTCAACTGAAAAAACGGGGTGCTATGGATTCCAAAAGCGTTCTCGATTACAGCCAGAATCTTCTCAAGCATTATGCGACGGAGGAAGAAGCGCGCGAAAGGTTCCTCTTTGCCAAGGCGCTTTATAACAACAAGTGGTTTTATAAGGACGTTGAACAGGAGTTTATCGTAAGGGTCAAAGCTATATGCGGCGACGACAACCATCAGTCTCAGAAGCTGGCTTTCCGTAAGGTGCTGGTGGACAATATCAAGAATATGGTGATGTGGCAGGAGTTTTTTAAAAGGGATTCTGAAGAGGATTCCAAACAGATTTTTTCAGTCATGAAGGACTCCTTCAAGAAAATGACGCATGAGGAGTTTGAAAAACAGTCGGCTTATTTTCAGTTGTACTCCGAGGCGTTGTATTCCATGGTGCAATGCATTCTCAACCGCTTTTACGACGAAGCGATCGAGAACAGTTATTCCGTTATGCTGACCAAGGTCTGGCGCCTTTATTACGAGCAGTATTACAATTCCATTCTGGCCAAGATAAACGGCACGGAATTTTCGGGAGGGGAGGCCATATCCCGGCTGAATGCCGTCCTGGAAAAGGTGCAAGCCTCCGCCCTGAAAGGCGATGAGCTGGTCTACGACCTGGATAAAATTTAAACCGCCGGGCCGCTTATCCCCGCCGGACGAGGCGAATGGCGTGGGAGATGGTTTTATTTCTTTTTTAGAAAAAACCTGAACCGCCGGGCCGCTTATCCCCGCCGGACGAGGCGAATGGCGTGGGAGATGGTTTTATCGTTTTTGTTGTACCAGTAGGGGCAGCCGTTGAGGTAGAACACGATCTGGGCTTCGTCGCCGCGTTCATCGCTGGTCCAGGTGCAATTGCCCGCCCCCGGCGGAAAGATAGAATCAATCTTGATATCCCCCCCCTTGAAATCCTTGTTCAATTTTTCCTCGTCATACAGCGAAGAGGCTTCATGGATGGTCGGCAGGCGCCAGTCGGCATGTCCGGCGAATTTTTTCTCGTTCATTTCCTTCGCGTAGTCGTGGGCCTCGTCCCAGGACAGCTCTTTATCCCGGTCCAGACGGGAGTCGTTGGCCATCCAGGTGAGGCTGGTGAGGGAATCGTATATGGTATTGTCATCGGATTTGATGAAGCGTGATTTGGGTTTTTCCATAGGGGTCTCGTGGGTATTAACAAAAAGCCCGGCGGACAGCATGGCCGGACGGGTGATTGATTCGGATTGGGAGCGATATATTAACCCTTCCCGCCGACTCTGTAAAGGTCTTCCCGCCGGTCGGCAAACAGGTCGTTGCGTTCGTTGATTTTCTTGTTCCGGGCCTTTTCCAGATCGATGTCCACCACGTGAGATTCCTCCTTATCCTCCGAAGCGCGGATCAGGATGTTGCCGTCCGGGTCGACTACCTGGCTCTGGCCGATGAAGGTCAGCGTTTCACCCGGCAGGCGTTGTTCGATGCCGACACGGTCCGCTGTCAGGGCGTACACCCGGTTTTCCAGGCAACGGGTGACCATGGCCTGCGGACAATGGGGCAGTACCAGATTGGCCGGGTGGGCGATGATGTCCGCCCCCTGAAGGGCCAGTGTGCGGGCCGTTTCCGGGAACCGCCAGTCGAAACAGATCATGATCCCGATGTTCGCGAACCCGGCATCGAACACAGTAAACGGAATATCCCCCGGTTGAAAAAAATCGTTCTCGGTATCGAAAATGTGCGCTTTCCGGAATTTTCCGATGAGGCCCTCCGGGCCCACGATCACCGCGGAATTATAAAGCGCCGCCCCCTCCCGTTCCGCCAGGCCGGCGACGATCACCAGTCCGGATTCCCGGGCCCAATCCAAAAGATACCGGCAGGTGACGCCATCGGGTATCGATTCGGAAAGACTCCGCGCCTCATCCGGCGACTGAAACTGGTAACCAGTGTTGAACAACTCGGGCAGGACCAGCAGGTCGGCCTTGCGTTTTCCCCACAGCTTTTTAGCGTGTTGCAGGTTGTGGTCCACCGCCCCGAATTCGGGACGCGTCTGGACGAAACCAGCCTGAATGATGGATGACATGGCTTATTGTAACAGAAATACCGTGCAAACCTGTTTAGACAGGATCATAGGATAAAATCGGATAAAGAATCAGGGCAAACAAAGATCCTTCGCGGAGTTTATCCTGAGCTTGCCGAAGGACTCAGAATGACAACTCCTGTCAATCATCTGTGTTTATCTGTGGTGAAAAAAGTTTTTTGTTTGATGCCGCTCAGAGCTTGGATTGCTGATGGCGGAGGAGATGATCGATCAGGACCAGTGCCACCATCGCCTCGGCCATCGGTACGGCGCGGGGAGCGACGCAGGGATCGTGCCGTCCTTCCACCCGGATTTTGGCTTTCTTGCCCTTCTGGGTGACGGTGTCCTGTTCGCGGTTGATGGAGGATGTGGGTTTGACCACCATGCGCACCACGATATCGTTGCCGTTGGAGATGCCGCCGAGGATGCCGCCGGCATTGTTGGTTTTCGTGGTGATTTTTTTATTTTGGGTGATAAAGATATCGTTGCATTCCGAGCCCCTGAGGCGCGCCGCTTCGAATCCGATGCCCACTTCCACTCCCTTGACCGCCGGCAGGCACATCAGGGCTTTGGCGAGGTCGGCATCCAGCCGGTCGAACACCGGTTCGCCCAGCCCGGGGGGGACGCCCTGCGCGACCACTTCGATGACTCCGCCCAGCGAATCGCCTTCCTTGCGGGCTTGCATAATAGCGTTCACCATTTGCTCCGCCACCTTTTTATCCGGGCAGCGAACGATATTTTTTTCGATCTCTTTCGGGTTGAAAGTTTGGGCGACCAGTTCCCCGATCTGGCGGGTGAAAGCGAAAACTTTGATCTTGTGACGGGCCAGAAGTTTTTTAGCCACGGCGCCGGCGGCGACACGGCCTACCGTTTCGCGGGCGCTGGAGCGTCCCCCGCCCCGGTAATCGCGGAAACCGTATTTCTCGTCATAGGTGAAATCGGCGTGACCGGGCCGGTACAGGTGTTTGATGAGTTCATATTTGGAGGAGTCGGCGTCCCGGTTTTCCACCATCATGGCCAGCGGGGTGCCGGTGGTTTTGCCCTGGAAGATGCCGGACAGGAAGCGAATCCGGTCGGGTTCCTTGCGGGTGGTGGTGACTTTGCTCTGGCCGGTGGCGCGGCGGTCGAGTTCCTTCTGAATATCTTTTTCGGACAGGGGCAGGCCCGCGGGACAGCCGTCCACCACGACGCCGATAGCGGGGCCGTGGGATTCTCCCCAGGTGGTTATTCTGAATAGTTGTCCAAAGGTGTTGCCAGGCATGACGATAGTTTGGTAAAGGAATGAAAAGACAGACGTTCTTTAACCGGCCGGCAGGAGAGGGACCGGCCCAGAAAGGTCAGGCAATAAAAAAAGCAGGGGGAACCCTGCTTATTCGGTACTCCGGAAGGCCCTGGAAAGCCGGAAAACCCTTTTCAGATAAGGGGTTTTACTCGGTTTCTTTGGAAATCTTCAGTTCCCCGTCTACCAACTCCCGCAGTTCCTTACCCGCTTTGAAAAAGGGCACTCTTTTTGCGGGGACATCCACCCGGTCACCGGACTTTGGGTTCCTTCCAATGCGCGCGTTTCTGCTTCGGACTCGAAAACTGCCAAACCCTCGCAATTCAACCTTTTTACCCTGCGCCAGAGATTCGGTAATACTGTGAAAGACAGTATTGACCACAACCTCAGTTTGCTTTTTGGTCAGGTTGATTTGTGCCGCAACCTTTTCCACCAATTCCGCCTTGGTCATTTTAATACGTCTCCCCCATCAAAAAGTTCTGGCGAGTATATCATTAACTCTATGCAAGTCAAGCGTTTTGAGGATTGGGCGCGGTAAATTTATGGCCTGTTCTGAGGGGAAAACAGGGTGATCCATCGTGGGCTCCCAGCCGTAGTTTTTTGAATTTTTACGGTTTACGGGATTATGGAGGCACCCGGGGGGTGGGCTGAGACCCTATCGATTATTTCGGCAAAGGGATTTACTTGAATTAATCTGTCTAACCCGGTGACCACAGGTACTGCAGGGAAGGAAACCGGGAGGGCAGTATCGAAGCTTTAAAGTCTTTTGGAATGGCCCCTTCCATCAACCACTCCATGAATCCCTTGGGAGGTTCTTCCCAGACCACTTTGGGTCGGCCCTCGATCCCTACAGCTTCTCCCAATTTGACAATCACGTCTTCGAGTCCACCCATTTCATCCACCATTTTCAACTGGAGCGCCTGCCGTCCGGTAAAAATGCGGCCGTCGGCCAGTTTGCCGGCTTCCTTGGGGGTCATGTTTCTGCCTTTGGCGACGGCTTCGACGAATTGCTGATGGACATCATCCACAACTTTTTGCAGGTACTTCCGTTCCTCGGGGGTCATGGCCCGGACCGGCGACCCGACATCCTTGAACTTGCCGCTTTTGACCACCTCCGGTTCCAGTCCAATTTTTTTCATCAGTTTTTCGGCGTTACTGAACGCCATGATCACGCCGATGCTGCCGGTCAGGGTACCCGGGTTGGCAAAAATCCGGTCGGCGGCGGCGGCGATGTAATAACCTCCCGAAGCGGCGACACTGGCCATGGAGGCGTAGATCTTCTTGTTATCCGCCCGGACTCTGAGGACCTCGTCATAAATTTCCTGCGAGGGAGCCACCGCGCCCCCCGGCGAATCGATCCTTATAATGATGGCCTTGATTTCATCATCCCGGCGGTATTTGGAAAGTTGGCGGACGATATCCCTCGAGTCGAATATCTGTCCGGTAATTTCCACCATGGCGATCTTTTCCCTGCCATCGCCCAGTCCCTCTCCGGACAGATATTTGCCGAGCACCGAGGCCAATACCACCAGGCCGGCCAGACCCAACAGAAAATAGAACACCGTGCGGCCAAACGATCGTTTGGGTTTTGCATCAGGTTGCATCGGTTGCATGGGAACCTCTGAGTTTAGGATTCAGTGGATGTTTCCTGCTCTTCATCTTCGGAGGGAACATCCAATTGTACTTCTTCCAGATCAATCTGGGAAGGGTCCAGGTTCTCTTCAAAGGCCTTGATACTGAGGCCGATTTTTTTGCTGGTGGTATCGACCTTGATGACCTTGGCCTTGATCTCGTCTCCCACCTTGACCGCTTTTTCCGGATGCGTCACTTTTTCGGAGCTCAGCTGAGAAACGTGGATCAAGCCTTCCAGGCCATCGTCGAACTCCGCGAACGCTCCGAAACCGGTGACCTTGATAATGGTTCCGGTCACTTCTTTTCCGAGGGGATACAGGTCGGGGATTTTTTCCCACGGATCGGCTTCAAGTTGCTTGATGCCCAGGGAAATACGGCAGGCCTCTTTATCGATGTTCAGCACGGCGGCGGTGACTTTATCCTTTTTCTTGAGCACCTCCGACGGATGCTTGATCTTTTTGTTCCAGGATAAATCGGAGATGTGGATCAATCCATCCACTCCGTCTTCCAGCTCGACAAACGCCCCGAAGTCGGTCAGGTTCCGTACCAGACCTTCAACCTCGGAACCGATGGGATATTTCTCTTCGATGCTTTCCCACGGGTTAGGCTCGATTTGTTTCATGCCGAGGGATATTCGTTTCTTTTCTTTGTCCAGCGTCAATACCACGGCGTCCACCGTATCGCTGATGCTTACCATTTTGCTGGGATGTTTCACGTGGCGGCTCCAGGACATTTCCGAAACGTGCACCAGGCCCTCGATGCCTTTCTCCAGCTCCACGAACGCGCCGTAATCGGTGATGCTCACGACTCTGCCGGAGATGCGGGTTTTGACGGGATACTTTTTGTCGACATCCACCCACGGGTCCGGGGTAATCTGTTTGAGGCCCAGAGAAACCCGCTCTTTTTCCTTGTCGTACTTGAGGACCATCACGGTCACCTTGTCTCCGATGGAAAACATTTCGGAAGGATGGTTGACGCGCCCCCATGACATGTCGGTAATGTGAAGCAGGCCGTCGATGCCGCCGAGATCGATGAACACCCCGTAATCGGTGATGTTCTTGACGATACCGTCCACCTGGTTGCCCTCTTCCATCTTGGTCAGGGTGCCGGCGCGGGCCAGTTTGCGCTCCTCTTCGAGCAGGATACGGCGGGACAGCACGATGTTGCCGCGCTTCTTGTTCATCTTGATGATTTTCATCTGGAATGTTTCGCCGATCAGTTTTTCCAGATTGCGCACCGGACGCAGATCGATCTGAGAACCCGGCAGAAACGACTTGAGTCCGATATCGACCGTTAACCCACCCTTGGCTTTGGCGACCACGATGCCTTCGATGATTTCCTCAGCTTCGAATGCCTTGACCAGTTTTTCCCAGATTTTAATCTTGTTGGCTTTTTCTTTGGAGAGAACGACAATTCCCTGATTGTCTTCCACGCGATCGAGAAAGACTTCGATTTCGTCTCCGATTTGAAGGTCCTTTTCCGCTGCGTGGAATTCATTGAGGTTGATAAGGCCCTCGGATTTAAAGCCGACGTCGACGGTGACCATCCCTTTGGACAGCCCCATCACCCGGCCTATAATGATTTCGCCTTCTTTGAAGTTTTTGAGGCTCTTTTCGAAATAGGCCTCCATTTCCTGATGGGCCGCTTTTTCTTCCTCGGTTAATTCTTCATCCAATAAGTCGTCAAGACCAAAACCTGTTTCTACCACGTTACTTCTCCTTCGTATTTCGGGTTAGGGTTGATATTAGATGCCATTCACTGCGAATGGACCGGGCCGATCGCATCGATCATTTGTGCCACCACGTCCTCGATGTTCATATCCGTGGTGTCCAGCCGAATCGAGTCCTTCGCCGGTACCAGGGGCGATACTTCCCGATTTTCATCTTCGTAATCTCTTTGTCGCAATTGCTCCAGAATTTTTTCAAATTTGATTTCCGGATTTTTAACTTTCATTTCCTCGTGACGCCGGGTGGCCCGCTCGTTTTGATCGGCCACCACAAAAAACTTTTTATCGGCGCCGGGGAAAACCACCGTGCCGATATCCCGGCCGTCCATCACCACGTTGCCGCTTTGGCCCATGGCCTGCTGTTGCGCGACCATCACCTCACGCACCGCCTTATTGGCGGCGACGATGGCCGCCAGACTCCCGATGGTTTCCGATTTGAGAACCGGGGTCAAATCCTCGCCGTCGACCATTACTTTCTGCCGGTCGGTCCCCGGTTGAAACTCGATGGCAATAGTGCGAGCCACTTCGGCGACCCGCTCCGTGTCTTCGGGATCGATTCCCGCTTGTTGGGCCTTCCAGGCTACGGCGCGGTACATCGACCCGGTTTCAATATATTTGAAATTCAGGCGCGCGGCGATGAGCCGGGCCACTGTGCTTTTGCCGCTTCCCGCCGGTCCGTCAATAGCGATGATCATGTATCAGCTTCCACCAGTTTTCCCCGGTGCACATTCGCGTTGGCGAAGGTTTCCCGCAGGGAGTCGGCTTGGTCCTGTTCAATCATCACTTTGATATTTTCCAAGGTGTCCTGAAACTGATCTATCAGTTGTACCACCGGACGCTTGTTGGTCAGGCAAATATCACGCCACATCACCGGGTCGCTGGACGCGATGCGGGTAATATCCTTCAAGCCGCCTCCCGACATGGACAGAATGTTTTCGTGATTAACGGTTTTGACATTGGCCACGGTGTTCATCAGGGCGTACGCCACCACATGCGGCAGATGGCTGAGCGCGCCTAATATCGTGTCATGTTCATCCGCATCCATCCGGATCGTTGCCATTCCCACCTCGGTCCAGAATTCGGTCACTCGTTCAAGCGCGTCGGCTTGCGTCTTGGTTGTCGGAGTGATGATGCATTTGGCGCCGGTCAGCAAATCCGCGCTGGATGATTCCTGGCCTGAATTTTCTCCACCCGCAATGGGATGCGCTCCCACGTAATAAACGGTATCGGGCACCAGGGCGTCGATTTCCCTGACTAACGGTCCTTTCACCGAACCGGTGTCGGTAATCAGGCACCCCGTCTTAAGAAACGGAACCATCTCCCGCACCCGCTCCACCAGACTGCCCACCGGAACGCACAGGACGATGAGATCGGATTCCTCGACGGCGGTTTTCAAATCCGTCGACCCGGAATCGATGATGCCTCTCTCTTGGGCGGCCTTCAGGTTGTCGGCGTTGCGGCCGAACCCGACGATCGTTTGCACCAGGTTGCGCTGTTTGCAGGCCTGTGCCAGCGAGGCGCCAATCAGCCCGACACCCAGAATGGTCATTTGTTTAAATGGCTTCATAAGTCCCTAATCGTGATTGGGATACGATCCCAGCACCCGCAGAAAAATGCAACGCTTGCCCACCGTGCGGATGACTTTTGCGATGCGAGGGTCGTCGATATGTCCCTCGAAATCCACAAAGAACAGATATTCCCAGGACCGGTTTCTGAGCGGCCGGGATTGTATTTTGGTCAGGTTGATCTTGTTACGCGCGAACAACTGCAGGACTTTGAGCAGTGATCCGGATTCGTCCTCGATGGAAAACATGAGCGAAGTTTTATTGCGTTTGGCCTTCTTCGCTTTTTCCCGGCTGATGACGAGAAAGCGGGTGGTATTTTTCGCGCGGTCCTCTATTTTTTCGGCGATGATCTGCAAGTCATAACATTCCGCCGCCAGTTTGCCGGCCACCGCCGCCGCATTTTCATCTTTGCTGGCGATAGCGGCCGCCACCGCCGTGCTGGAGGTAGTCACTTGCTCGAGGCCCGCCGCGTGCTGGTTGAGCCAGTTGCGGCTCTGAGCGAACGGTTGCGGATGTGAATAAATCTGGCGGACCTTTTTGGAATCACCGGACTTGGACAAATAGTAAAGGGATATCCCCAGTTGCACTTCATCGCAGATCACCAGGGGGGAGTCGACGAAACAATCCAGGGTCAGATTAACCACGCCCTCGGTGGAATTTTCGATGGGCACCACGCCGTAATCGGCATGGCCCTGCTCCACTTCGTAGAAGATGGCTTCAATGCCGCCCACCGGCACGAATAGGGCGGAATGGCCGAACTGCTTGATGGCCGCCTGATGCGAGAAGGTGGTTTCCGGTCCCAGGTAAGCGATGTTGAGGGGTTTTTCCAGGGCCAGGGTGGCGGAAAAAATTTCCCGGAAAATGGACTCCACCGCCTGTCCGGGGAGTGGTCCCGGGTTGGCCTGTTGCATGCGCTCGATGATATCCCGTTCGCGGTGGGGAACGTGAAAATGGTTCGAGTCGTTTTTTTTGAATTTTTCCTGGCCGATCTGAATAGCCAGCTTGGCGCGACGGTTGAACAGTTGCAGTAATTTTTCGTCTATCTTGTCGATCTGGTCGCGGATCTCATCAATTTTTGGCAATGCTAAAGGTACCGCCCTTTCGTAGGATTTCCGAAAAACCGTTAGGCTTTCAATGGATAGGGTTGATTTTCCATATTATGGCCCTAAAATGCAAGCATAATTTCACGGCAACCCATTGTTTTCCAATTTTATGAGGGGAAAATCATGATTCTTCTGGAATTCAGCATGTCACCGATGGATAAGGGCGAAAGCGTCAGCCCCTATGTTTCCCGGTCTTTGGAGATCATTTCGAACAGCGACGTACCCTACCGCCTGGGGCCGATGGGCACCTGCCTGGAGGGGGAATGGGACGAGGTCATGGGCGTCATCAAACAGTGTTTCGAGACCATGAGCTCCGATTGCAACCGCATCACCTGCTCGATCAAGATCGATTACCGCAAGGGGAGGACGGGGCGGCTCGCATCCAAAATCGCCTCCGTCGAAGCCAAACTCGGGAAGAAGTTGAACACTTAACCAGCGTGACGCTGGACCCAAATTTGCTCCGGGCCTTGCCCGGCCACAGATGAACACAGATAAACCCGGAACAGGGTGCAGGGAAAAAGAATAGCCCCCGGCGGCTTCTATTCTACCCTTCACAATTCTTCGTCAGCCAATGGGTGAACTCGACTTCGGTCATGGTGCCGGAGGTGAGGTCGAGGATGGCCTGGGTGGTTTCGGCTTCGGGGGCGTTCAGCGGTTTGCCGTTTCTCGCCAGGAACACGAATCCGGTCATGAATGCGGTGCGTTTGTTGCCGTCGACAAAGGGATGGTTTTTGAGGATGCCGTAGATGTAGGCGGTAGCCAGGGTAAACAGGTCAGGGTTTTCGTAATGAAACATCTGTTGGGGGCGGGCCAGGGCGGAATCAAGAAGGGTCTCGTCACGGATGCCGGGTGGGCCGCCGAATTCCGCCAGCAGGACGTCGTGCAGGGCCAACACTACCTCGCGCAGGACCCAGACGGGTTCCTTCATTCAGCCAGCGCACGCAGGGTATTGCGGTAACGGCTCAACCCCTCCTCGGCCAGCTTCATCTGTTTTTC
>CBDVDB010000054.1:0-11591 GCA_965372625.1 uncultured Nitrospinaceae bacterium | reverse complement strand
CAAAACCAGGTGAATGCGACGGCCAGTTATTACGCCTTCAAGGGAACCACGTTCAAGCTCGGCTACAAGTTCGACCACCGCAAGCGCGATTTTCGTGAGGTGGACGAAACTAAGGAAAACACGATCACCGCCGGGGTGCGTTCGAGTTATTTTGAAGATGTGAATTTCGGGTACAAGGTGACCCTGGGGGTCAGAGAGGAAATCGATCCTTACGATGAAGGCAAAATCTTTCTTGCCCGGTTCGGCGCCGCAGGGTCCGATACCAACCCCCTGTTGAGGCGTTACGACATTTCCGAACGCGAGCAGATGAAGCATGCCGCTCATATTAATTATTCTCCCAGCGACCGGACGACCTATGGAATTTATTTTAATTTCGTCTATGATGATTATGATTCATCCCAGCTGGGATTACAGTTCAACCGGCGGCACGACATCACACTCGACTGGATGTATACGCCGACGGACGCCACAACGATTAACATCTATTACACATACGAAAATATTGTGACGGAGCAATTGAACCGAGAATGGTCCGGGTTTGGTATATGTAACTCCCCTACCCTCGCCGCTTGTAACTGGATTGCCAATCACGATAACGACGCGCATACGGTTGGGGTGGGGGCCTCTCATCAGTACGCCGAGGGAAGGGTGAAACTGAGCGCGGATTACTGGTTTTCCGACAGTGTGGAGAAAATTACGTTTACGACGGGAGCCAACCTCACCGCCATCAACATGCCCAAACTGAAAACCCGCAACCACAACGTGCGGTTTACGGGAAGGTACCGTTGGAGCGATCACATGGATATCAGCCTGAGATACCTGTATCAGAGATTTGAAATCGACGATTTCGCCACCGACGGCTTCAACCCCGGTTCCGCCACTATTCCCGAGGTGTTGACACTATTCGGCACCCTGCCGGATTTCGACGCCCATACCGCGATGGTATTCTTTACCTACCGGATCGGAACGCCCAAAAAACTATAGACGGACCTCTGTCAATCTGAGCGAAACGAAGTGAAGCGAAGAATCTGTGCTTGGTCTTTTATAATCGCCCCTTAAATTATGAAGGCCAACTTTATTTCTGGTGGCATTTTTTGCAGTTTTTACTGGCGGAAAACGCCTGTTTGCCATCGTGGCAGGCGCCGCAGAATTTTCCCTTGCGGAGAGCCTTCATGGTGAGGGCGTTGTTGACGTCGGCGCTCCCCTGTTTTTTCTTGAACAGGGCGTCATGACAATCGCCGCACCCCAGGCCGCTTTCCTTGTGTTTTGCGTGATCGAACACTGCCGGCGCGAAACTTTTGGTATTCTTGTAAACGATTTTCCCCGGCGCATCCTCGGCGTGGACCCCGGGTGCGCTCCCCAGCCCGATCACACCTGCCGCCAGGAGCGCCATCAAACTCAAGAGTAACGAATCAGGCTTCATAACGTTCCTTTCTCAAATAGCAATTTTTCCTGAGACCGCATGTATTATATCCCCTCCCCCGTTGCCCGTGGAACAATAATTGAGGTTCCTTTTCATGCGTTATCAATGAAATAGCGTTTCTTCCCTGCCTTTGAGTCCGGCAACGGGGTGTATCCCTCCTCATTGTTTGATATAATTAAACCACAGGACGACCCGTCGGCCCAGGGATGGCAACACTGCATCCATTCGGTTTCTCTGGAGTTCAACCACCCGGAAAATAATCCGGTCCGTATAAAATTGGAGTTTCTCCCATTCGACAATCAACTTTAAACAAGGCGGATGAATATTCTATGAGAAAAGACCGATACCACATTGAATTGGAAAACCTCTCCCGCTTTCCCATAGAACGGTCCCGGGACTGCGAAGAATGGGAGGAGGTAACGCACCCGGATCTGGATGATTTGCTGGACCAGGTACCCGAGGAAAGAGCTAGAAATTTTCTGTCCGTGGTCCGCGGAGGAAGCATGAGTTTGTTCGGACGTTATTTTTACCGCATCCGCCCCAAATCCTGACCCTGCCCTCGTATGCCCCACAATCTTCAAGTCGTCTTGATCGAACCGGAAATACCCTCCAACACCGGGTCCATCGGCCGGTTATGCCTGGCCACCCAGTCCACCCTGCACCTGGTCGACCCGTTGGGTTTTGAAATTACCGATACCCAATTAAAACGCGCCGGGCTGGATTACTGGCAGCATCTGGACGTGGTCCGCCACGCCAACCTGGATGCCTTTTTCGCGTCGCTGCCGGAAGGCGCGCCGCTGGTCTTCTTTTCCAAAAAAGCGAAACTTTCGTACAGCGAACACCGGTACCAGCCGGGCAGTTATTTGATTTTTGGAAAAGAAACGAAGGGGCTTTCTGAAGAATTGATCCGTCAATATTCCGGTCAGGCGTTCCGGATTCCGTTATACGACTCGCGGGTGCGGTCGCTCAATCTGTCCAATGCGGTTGCGGTGGTGGTGTATGAGGCGATTCGGCAACTGGGAATTTGAACGTCTTCAGACTTTTTGGATATAGACTTGCAGGTAGGCGTTTTGGTTATCAATCTCAAAGGGGATTGTAAACTGGGGGTCTCCTGCCAGCTTTATGGATCCCGTGCCGTTCACCCTGGCTTCCGGCAATCCCAGCTTAAAATGCATTTCGATTTTTTCCCGCGGGTCGACCGGACGGCCACCATTGGTAATTTTCAGAAGTTCATGGGCCGATTCGGCGGCTTTGATTTTAGCCATGCCGCCGATGATATTGCTGAGCTCCTGAACCACCCCATTCACCTGATCCATATCCAGCTCCCCGAAAATCGTCTCATATATATTACAAGCTATTTCCTTGGGGAAATAAACCAGCAGCACCACTTGGATTTCATGGACGTCATCGATGAAATCAATGGAGACAACATAGTCGCCCCTGGCTCCATCTCCCGATTGAGGTTGGCCGGGAATGGCCGTGACCAGATACTGGCCAAAGGCCTCCACGGTGCTGTCAATGAACCCGGAAACAACTTTAGGGTGAATTCCGATATCATCCGAGTCCGGGTCATAGAGGAGGGCTTTGGGCTTGTATTTTTGATTGAGGCGAACAAATTTAGTGTTTTTTTCTTCCGTGACCAGATCGACTATCTCCGCCAATTCCTCACTCGTGAAAGGTTTCGTTAAATAGCCATTCGCCCCTCCTCCCTTGGCCAGGCCGTCAATAAATTCCTCGGTGCGTTCCGCTGAAATTACGAGAAAAGGAATATTTTTCATGCGCACGCGGCTGTCCGTCCGGACCTTGTGCAGCAAATCCAACCCATTCCTGGCCCGCAAATACAAACCCGAGGTAACCAAATCAAATTCCTTGAGATCGAGAATGAGATAGGCCTGATGGCCGTCGGTCGCGATGGACACCAGATCGTCCTCGAACCCGATATCCGTTAATTGATTTTTTATGAGCCGGGCAATCCAGCGGGAATTGTCGACGACCAGCACCCTCTTGCCTTTGTAAATCTTCACCATAACTTCAATAATTTTAAAATAGTTACTAAATAAGCGGCCCTGAAACCCGATTAAAAAACATTAATTCAGGGTTAACGAAGACTTAACCTGCCTTTCCTATATTAGAGGCAAGCACTATTTAATAGTTAAAGCTCAGGATAACACATGAAGTCAATGTAACCAAAATAAATAAGCATTATTTGCAGAAATGGAACTCTATTAATTTGGCCCCTTTTGACAGAAAGGAAACTTCTCATGATCTCCCCTAAAATAAGTGAAAAAAGAGGATTTGAATTAAAGTTTGCTGTTTTTTTTATGGTTATCACACTTGCGGGCGTAATTTACATCGATTCAGCCGCGGCAGGGGGCGGAGGAATGGCCGCGAAGGTCCAAACGGATGCCCAAACCGCCGGAATGACAAAAAAAGAGGGCCCCTGCCCTCAACCCAGAACAACCGCCGCCGGGCCAGCCAGCCTCGCCAAAGCCCGAATCCCGGCCAATGCCGACGTGAAAATGGGCGAAAAAATCTTCCAGAAAACCGCCAAACCCATGGCCTGCAAAATGTGCCACGGCGTCAAGGGCGAGGGCAACGGTAAATTGGGGAAAGTGTTGACTCCCCGGCCCCGGAATTTCACCTGTTCTAAAACCATGCAAAAGGTTTCCCCCGGCCAGATGTTCTGGATCATTAAAAACGGGTCCAAGGGAACCGGCATGGTGGCGCATGGCAAATCGTTAACCGACAAACAAATCTGGGACGTCGTGAAATATATCAATACGAAGTTTGTACAACGATGAATAAAAATTATTTCTCCCAACTTTGAGGAGGTAAAAACCATGAAAGCACTTATAAAAATGACGGGACTCATGATCTGCCTGACCCTGTTGGCCGCCCAACCGGGTTTTGCCAAGAAAAAAGCTTATCAGGTTTCGCCCGTAACCAACGGCGGAAGCCTCGCCGGTTCCGTTTTGTTCAAAGGCCCGGTTCCCGTCCCGATCCATGAGGATTTGAACAAGGGAAAAAACGCGGACTTCTGTGTCCAACACCCGGATACCCGGGAAGGAGGAATCCGCCTCCGCACCAAAACGGTGGTAACAAACGGGAAATTGAAAGACACCGTGATCTTAATCGAAAATATCACTCAGGGGAAGGACTGGTCTTCTCAAACCATCAACTTCGATTTTAAAAACTGCGACATTTTTCCAAAGGTCACGGTCGTACGGAAAACCCCAAAAGGAATGAAGCAGGGTCTGGTTCAAATCAAAAATCACGACCTGGACATTCTTCACAACCCTCACGGGTATTCCAAAGTCGGGGCCAGCGTCAAAACCCTGTTCAACAAACCGCTTCCCAACAAAGGCGATGTGGCGGACGTCACTAAAAAATTGAAACGGTTAAAAATGAAAAAGGACAAGCATTTCTTCCTGCAGTGCGATCAGCACAATTACATGGAAGCGGATGCGCGTATCATTTGGAACCCTTACTATGCCGTCACGGCCCGGGACGGGTCTTTTAAGATCGATCAGATTCCCGCCGGATCCTACCGGATCACCGCATGGCATCCGTATGCAGGAGAGGTGACGCAGAATATCACTATCCAGGCAGGTCAGAATGCGCAGATGGATTTTCAACTGACCGCCAAATAAAAATCATCCCCTCTAATGAAAACGGCGGTAGCGGACCCTCTCCGGTACCGCCTCTTTTTTATTCCTCACCGTTCCTCCTTAAACCTGTTGAATCCCCTGGGCGTTGCGAGTATAAACAGGGCTTCAGGGCAGGACAGGCCCCACCGTTCACCTCCGGGAGCAGAAACATGCCATTCTTATGGATCAGAATTGCGCTCGGTTTCGCTTTCTTGATGTTTTTATTTTCCTGCAACTCCTCGGACGACCCGCCACCGGTTTCTTCAAGAATCGAAAAACAAAAACAGATCGAAGAATTTGCCGAAGCGGCGCGCAAGGGTCATTCGCACACCATCATTTTAATGCTCGAAAATGGAATCATGGACCGTCAAGCCGCCCTGGATAAAGGATTGATGGCCGCCCTGGAAGAAGAGCACACGGATCTGGCGGCGTTTCTTCTCAACCGGGGGGCGGATCCAAAAATGAAAAACAACGAATCGTTCAGCGCTTTAATGGAAGCCGCCCTGCTCGGCGATTTTCATCTGGTGCGGCAACTGGTGGAGTTGGGAGCCGACACACGCGCAACGGACAAGGAAGGGCGGACCCCGCTGATGAGCGCGGTGGCCGGCGGTAATCTGAAAGCGGTGGATTTATTTCTGAGCCGGAAATCCAAAATCAATGCGCGGGACCAGGCGGGATTCACCGCCTTGATGTGGGCCGCTATCGGCAACCATCCCGAAATCGTTGATCGATTGATCGAGCAAGGCGCCAAGATCAATCATCGCGACCCTAACGGCTACACGGCGCTCTGGCTGGCCACCCTGAGAGAAAATCTCGAAACCACCCGAACCCTGGTGATCCACGAAGCCCGGATCAACCTGATCAACAAACAAGGATTTTGTTTGCTTATTGACGCCGCTGCGGGAAGTAGCCCGGACTTCGTTCAACTGTTTCTCGATTCCGGCGCCGATATCAATATTCAGGACCGGCAGGGACGCACCGCCTTGATTGAAGCCCTGCATCGAGGCCCGGCCGAAACCGTCCGGCTTCTGCTGGAGCGGGGTGCGGATATCAAGCGCAAAGACCGCCAGGGAAATACCGCGTTGATGGCGGCCGTGACACGCGGCGATCTCGAAATCATTCAATCCCTCCTGACTCTAAAGCCCGACCTGGATACTCAAAACCGGATCGGCCGGACCGCGTTGAACAATGCCGCCCGGCTTGGAAATCTCCCGCTCCTCCGCCTCCTCGTGGAAAACGGCGCCGATCCCAATGTCATGGACAAGCAGGGAGTGACCCCTCTCAACAGCGCGGCGGGAAAGGGAAATTGGGCAATGGTCCAACTGCTTCTCAAGCACGGGGCCAAAGTTAAAGCAGAAAAGGGAAGAGGCTTCAACCCACTCAACAGCGCCGCGTTCGGCGGGAACATGGATATCGTCAAACTGTTTCTGGAAAAAGGAGCGGATGTCAATGGACCGGACGCGCATGGCATGACGCCCTTGATCAGCGCGGCCTTCGGCAACACTATTGAGATCGTCCGTCACCTGCTCGAACAGGGAGCGGAAATCAACGCGCGGACCCGCAGAGGATGGACCGCCCTGATGAGCGCGGCTTTCGAGGGAAATCTGAGAATTGTGGAATTGCTGATCGATCAGGGAGCGGACCTGTACGCCCAAACCCGGGACGGGTGGACCGCTTTCAAAAGCGCGGAAATGGGAGGACACACCCGCATCGCCCGCCTGCTTTCTCCCGACGAGTTTTCCCAGGAAACAGAATCCCAAAAGGAAAAGGAAAATAAATCTCCCCAATAGCTTTTCAAACCGGAGGTCCGGGGCATGGGGTCATGAATATTCTTTCAAGTATTATTCCTGTGGAGCGTCCTGGACGCAACGGAAACCGAAATTGGAGTTGCGCACATGCGGGTCCGACCAGTAACGGGTAGCGGTGGTCAGGTGACGCTCACCGGAATACCAGGAACCGCCGCGCAATCCTCTTTCCTCCCCGTTCGCCGGCCCTTGCGGATTTTTTGCCGGGCTGCGTTCGTAATATTTTTTTTCATACCAGTCCGCCACCCATTCCCAGACATTGCCCGAGGTATCGTGCACTCCATAGGCGTTGGGCTTGCGGGTTCCCACCGGATGAGTGTGTTCCTCCGAATTGCCATCGAACCAGGCATACTTCGGGTTCATCCCCTCGCCCCAGAAGTACAAAGTCGCGGTTCCGCCACGGGCGGATTTTTCCCACTCCGCCTCGGTGGGAAGACGCTTGCCGAGTTTGGCGCAATAGCCTTTGGCCTCGTACCAGTTCACCTGATCGACGGGACGGTTCTCCCCGGCGAATTTTGAGGGATTGGCTCCGCGAAGACGTTCGTAATCTTTTTGAACCACTTCAAACTTATCGATGAAGAACCCATCCAAGTCAACCGTGTGCGGAGTTTTATTGCTCGGCCCCGCCAGGCCCATGACAAATTTTCCCGGCGGTATCCATACCATATCCTCCGGCGGTGGCGGGCCCGCTTGAATTAAAACGGGAGTCAGCAACAGGAACGATACCCACAGCATCGTTCTATAACGTAATATTTTTGAGTGCAATTTATTTTCCATATTTAAAATTTCCATGCATAATCAACACCATCGTTTAATAAGGCCCGGCTTATTTCAACCCCTCAGGTCCCCAGCCGGAAACTAATTGCCTCCCCCTTAAACTATGTTACCCTTGAATTATAGCCTTAAAACCTTATCAATCCCCATTTTTCCGGGTGAATAGCGAATTCATGAAAGTCTGTCTGATAGAGCCCTCGAAGTTCGTTTCACTGACCAATTTCGTATCCACGATCAGCATGCCGCCGATCGGCCTGGCGTATATCGCCGCCGCCTTGCGCGAGGCGGGACACGAAGTGACGGTGGTGGACGGACCCGGTTCCGCTCCCCGGAATTATTTTACTTTCAAGGATGTCCGGGTACGGGGCCTGACCCAGGAAGAAACCGTTCAGCGCATTCCGGAGGATTCCGAGGTGATCGGGTTGGGGTGTATGTTCACCTCCAACTGGATATATGTCCGGGAGTTGGTGAAGGACATCCGCGCTCAATTTCCGCGGGCCGCACTGTTCATGGGCGGCGAGCATGTCACCGGCTTTCCCGAATTATCGCTCCAGCAGGCGCCTCTGGATGCGGTGGTCATGGGCGAAGGCGAAGAGATCGTCGTCAGCCTGCTCGAACATTTTGATAAAAATCTGCCGCTGGATGAGCTTGCCGGCGTGGCCTTTCGAAATACCGGGGGCGCCCTCCAGATCAATCCCCGTTACCGGCGCATCAAGGATATCGATTCCATTGCATGGCCGGCCTGGGATTTATTCGACATTCAACAATACAACGAAGTCAACCAGCCGCATGGCGCCTCGCAGGGACGCTTCATGCCGATGCTGGCGACGCGCGGATGCCCGTTCCAATGCACCTTCTGCACCAGCCCCAACATGTGGACCACGGAATGGATCGCGCGCGATTATAAAAACGTGGTCGACGAAATGCAAAATTACCAGAAGCATTACGGCACCTCCGATTTTCAATTCGAGGATCTCACGGCCATCGTCCGCAGGGACTGGATCAGCGACTTCTGCGACGAGATCGTCCGGCGCGGCATGCAGATCACGTTTCAAATGCCGTCGGGGACCCGCAGTGAATCGATCGATGCGGAAATCGCGCGCAAACTGAAAGCGGCGGGATGTCACGAATTCGCATTCGCTCCGGAGTCGGGCGACCCCCGAATATTGGAGGCCATCAAAAAGAAAGTGAAGCTTCCCGCCATGTACGAAGCCGCCCGCAACGCCATGCAGGCGGGAATCAATGTCGGGTGCTTTTTCATCATCGGCTTCCCGGAAGACACCTACCGGAGCGTCCTGAAAACCTATGCCGCCATGGTCAAATGCGCCTGGCTGGGATTCACCAACGTCAATCTCAACGCTTACTCTCCGCAGCCCAATACCGAATCGTTCAGGGAACTGCAGGCCAGCGGCGTGATCACCGAACTCGATGACAACTACCTGATGAGCCTGTTCACCTTTCAGGATTTTGGCGCAAAAAAAACCTCGTACAATCCGAAGTTCGGCGACCGCGAGTTGTCGTTTCTGGTGATCTTCGGGCAGGGTTTGTTCTATGTATTTTATTTTTTGAGAAAGCCGCGCCGGATTTTCGAATTGATGGCCGATCTGGTTTCCGATTCGGCCCGCAATAAGAGCAACAAAATGGCCAAGTCCGCACTCAAGGATGCGTTTACGATAATTAAAACCCGCGTGAAAAAAGTTTTCCGTACGGCCTGAAACGAAGCCTATGCATCTTGAGCAATTGTTAAAAGAAAACGAGCAGGCCCGGTGCCGGTATTGGGACCACCGGGACCATTTCCTGGACCTGAGGCTCCAGTGGCGGGCGCAGATGGCGCGCCACATGTTTCATCTCGTGCCCGGTGAAAGTATTCTTGATCTGGGTTGCGGCAGGGGCCAATGGACGCAGGCGCTGTCCGCCGTCAACCAGCATACCAATCCTGTTTGCGCGGCTACTTTCGATCCCGAATACCTTGCGCAACTCCAGCAGCAGAACCTTCCTGAAAATATCGAGCCGGTTCTGATCGAATCATTTCCCGATTCCCTGAAAGACCGGCAATTCGATTATGTGGTGGGCTGGCACATGCTTCCCGCCGAAGATGAAGGACGGTTTCTGCTGGCGATCAAAAAACTGCTGAAACCGGGCGGACAATTTCTGCTGTTCCAACCCAACCCCTGGAATCCGTATTACATCCTCCGGAAGACCCTGGCGCGTCTCATTCTTTTTTTCCGAAAGACCCGGCGCCGCCCGGCCTTCAACCGGATTGAAATGATGACCATCCTCTCGGAAATCGGATTTACGGAAATCAGGATTCTGCCGTACGATTTCCTGTTCCCACCGGTTCCGAAATTCATGCGGTGGCCGGTGCAGAACCTGAGCCTGATCTTCGAAAATATGCCTTATATCCGGAATTTTGCGGGCGAACTGTACCTGTGGGGCAAACATCCTGCCCCTGCCGGCTGGGAAAAACCGAGGGTCAACCTGGCGCGCCATGAAAGTTTAAAGCATCGCGTTTCCGTGGTGGTCCCCTGTCACAACGAGGAGCCCAATATCGCGCCGCTGGTACACAGCCTGAAAGGATATTACGACGATTACCTGCACGAAATCGTGCTGGTCGATGACAACAGCCGGGACCGGACGGCGGCAGTGGCCGAAAATCTGGGTAAGGAGGATCCGCGGATCAAACTGGTGCGGCGCAGTATGCCCAACGGCGTGGGACGGGCCCTGCGCGACGGGCTGGCCGCCGCCACCGGCGATTATATTCTGCTCATGGATTGCGATTTCCAGCACATCCTGCCGGAGTTGACCGGTCTGTTCGAAGCCGCCGACCAGGGAGCCGATGTGGCTATCGGCAGCCGCTTCTCCCGCGAAAGCGTTCTTTTGAATTACCCCTTCACCAAAATCCTGGCCAACCGGGTGTTCCATATTCTGGCACGCATCCTGTTCCGGAAATATCTGCGCGACCTGACCAACAACCTCAAGCTGATGAAACAGGAGGTCGCCCAAAACCTCCACCTGGAATCGGACGATTTTGCGGCCAACGCCGAAACCGGCCTGCAACCGCTATTGCTGGGATACAAGGTGGTGGAAGTGCCTATCTCATGGATCAACCGCTCGGTGGATATGGGTTTTTCCAGTTTCAATCTGACCCAAACCGGCCCGAATTACCTGAAGGTCTTTCTACGCTTATTTATCCGGCGGTTTTTGGGAAAAGATATTGTATTACATACTCCAAAAAAGGCTAAATCCCGCACGTCCTGACGCGGCCAATCCATCCCGGCCGGAAAACCCTCTCCATAAATTCCGCAACAGACTTTTATTCAATATTGTGTAGCGCGATCCAAAAGAATCCGTTATATTGAAAGTATCCAATAGAGAGAGGGACTTATGACAGAAACGGCTCCCATGCCCAAAATTCTGGTGGTGGACGATGAGGTGAAGATGTGTTTCACCTTGACCAAATTGTTCGAGCTGAGCAATTACCCGGTAACGGTCGCTCACGATGGGATGGAAGCGTTGGAAAAAATCGACAGCTTTCAACCGCACTGCATTCTGCTTGATATACGGATGCCCAAAATGAACGGCCTCGAGGTTCTCAGAATTGTCAAGGAGAAGCATCCGGAAATAGTCATCCTCATGAGCACTGCCGTAGCCACCGAAGAAAGCCGGAAAGAGTGCCTCGAAGCCGGAGCCGCTGAATACCTGATCAAGCCGATCGATTTCAAAATGCTGCTCGCAACAATCAAAGACCGGGTCCAGCTCCCCGTGAAACACTGAGACTTTTATTCCTTCATTCCCCTATCCTTCAAATTTCTCTTTTTTCCGCGATGACAATATACGGAAAACTCCTTGAGAAACAGGAGTTTCCATATCCGCCGGGCCAGCCCTGAAGGAGCTTTTAAGCGGCTCGCGTCAGCGTGCCGCAAGTTGCCCCTGCGGCTAGCA
>CBDVDB010000053.1:0-11695 GCA_965372625.1 uncultured Nitrospinaceae bacterium | reverse complement strand
TCGCCCACTGATCCGGAGTCAGGGTTTTAATCTGCAAGGCGTGGATCATTTTGGGTTGGCCGTTGATCTGATCATCCAGTGCGCTGTACACCAGCCGCCTCTGGTCGACGAGATTCACGTTTTCAAATTTGGATGAAACGACGATCACTGAATAATGCCCGCCCCCGCCGGCGGCCTTGTGCCCCCGGTGCAGATGGCTCTCGTCAATGATGTCCACATGCGACGCCGCCAGTTTATCTTTTAATATCTGATCGATCATTTGCACTGCATTGTCCATAATCTTTTCCTAATTTTTATAATTAAAGTTTTGTCAGCGATTGTTAAACTGATGGGGTTATTTCGGCTTCCGTGCGTTGATATCCGGCAGGTCGTAAAAATTCTTCAGATTATCAGAGTACCGGGAGTGGGCCTCGTTTTTATCTTCATCGACCAGCCGCGTCCGGCATTTGGCGCACACTGGAATGCGGTCCGCCGAATACGATTTGACGCGGTTTTTAACGCCGCACTCCGGGCATTCGATGATAAAAATATCCATATCCATATCATTTCCCATAACGGTTTGAAGGGTGTATTATAAACCCAAGGAGACCGTGATCTGAAATGTTTGTTTTCACCACCCAAAACTTTAAGCAACTGCCCCTGAAGACCCAAATAGGGCTTTTCCTGGCGATTATACTGGGGATTGTCCTGCTGGTCCTGTTTGGCCTCACGTTTCTGGTGATCGCGCTGGTCGGCGGGCTGATCACGCTGGTAGCCAATCTGTTCAGGGGCAACCGGCCCCCATCGCGGCCCTTGAACGATCCTTTTCCCCCGCGTCCCCCGTTTCAAAAGCCACAGCCTTCCCGAAAGTATGATGACGATGACGTCATCGACATCTAACCCTTGGCCGCATCAACGGGGCTTTTTGTATTGATGAGTGGATTTCCCCAGATACACTTCCGCCGCCTCCATGAGAGTCTCGGAAAGCGTCGGATGGGGATGAACCGTTGCCGCTAAATCCCGGACAGTGGCTTTTAACCGGATGGCCAGGGCGGCTTCAGAAATAAGGTCGCCGACACCGACACCCACCATGCCCGCACCGAGGATTAGGTCCGTTTTCGGATCGATCAGCAGTTTCGTAGCGCCATCATTTCTGCCCAGAGTACCGGCCCGGCCTGACGCCCCCCAGGGAAATTTCGCGACGGCGAACTCAATACCCTTGGCTTTCGCCTCGGCCTCGGTCAAACCGCACCAGGCGATTTCCGGATCGGTGAACACCACGGCAGGGATCACGGGGAAAACCGGATCGGAGGATCCCCCGGCCAGGGACTCAAGGGTCCTTTTGGCCTCATGAGACGCCTTATGGGCCAGCATGACCCCGCCTGCCACGTCGCCGACGGCGAATAGCGCGGGATCGGCCGTTCGCCCGTCCCCATACACTTTGATGAAACCCTTGCCATCCATTTCTACTTTTGTATTTTCGAGGCCCAGCCCCGGAGTGTTCGGTTGGCGGCCCACGGCTACCAGAACGCGGTCAAACTCCGCCTCTTGCGCTTTTCCGGCTTCTTCCAGAACGACACTCAGCTTTTCCCCTGCGTCTTTTATCGAACTTACCCGTGTATTCAAATGAACCGCCTCGAATTCCTTTTTGAGCCGGACCTGTAAAATGCGGACCAGATCGCGGTCCACTCCCGGAAGCAGACCGTCTGTCATCTCCACGACCGTCACCCGGCACCCCAGGGCGGCATACACCGTGCCCATTTCGAGACCGATATAACCTCCGCCGACCACCAGCAGGCGCTCGGGGATATCCTCCAATTCCAGGGCTCCGGTGGAGTCCATCAATCGGGAATTGATACCCGCCCAATCTTCAGGAATGATAGGACGCGAACCGACGGCAATGAGAGCGCGGTCAAACTGAATCGGACCCTGACCTTCCACCTGAACGGTGTGGGAATCTGTAAAAACTGCCCGTCCCTGTATGCGTTGAATGCCACGCTGTTGGCAGAGTTGCGACAACCCTCCCGTAAGATTCCCCGTCACTTTATTTTTCCATGCCCGGATTTTATCGATATCCATTCGGGGCTCGCCAAAGCTCAGCCCCCATTCATCGGCGCGTTTGACTTCGCCAATCAGTTTAGCCAGGTGCAAAAGAGTTTTCGAGGGAATGCACCCGCGCAACAGACAGACTCCGCCCAATTGGCTTTCCTCATCGACGAGGGTCACCTGCATTCCCATATCAGCGGCCATAAAGGCAGCTGTATATCCGCCGGGTCCGCCGCCAATGATCAATAAGGGCTGTCCTGTCATACCTGCGTGTCCATGATGTTCGATCTCAAAAAAATTATAATTATTTATGACGCCTGCGGCTGAGTTGCTCCCAGGGACGGGGTTCGGCTTTTTGTTTCATCCGGCTCAATATAAAATTAAAAATTTTTCGAGCCTCTTTCAGGGTCGTGTGCTCACCCAATAATTTTTTGGTAAATTTTTCTTCCAATTCAATGAATGATTCCATTTGCCGCCCGTATTTTTTAACAATTTGAAGATTGCTGAGGTTTGACGTTGTGCGATCCAAAAGCTTCGAATTTGTTTCAGGGCGGTCTCCGGTCTCTGAAGATTCGGAATCATGCGCACCGTTAGCAATTGAAGCGTCCGGTGCATCCTGTAAAAAATAGTGAAGGGCAAAACCCTGCTCGACCGCGCACAGGTCCTGCAAACGTTTATCGAGCTCCTCTTTAATCGTCAAAGAGGATTCCGGGCAGGGTGTTAATTTCCATCCCTCCTCCCCCACTCTTGCCAGCACCTCCAAATCAGCCAAATGACGGCACAAAGCAGAAGCGGTTCCATCATCCACATCGGAAAGAAGAATACCGTCTTGCAATAGTTCAACCCAGAAGGAGAAGGGTTGCGGTAAGTTTTTATCATTCATAATAGATATTTTAAAAGGCCGTCCCTTTAAATCAGGTTTCCCGCTTGGCCAATCGTTTGCCCAGCGCGGTTTTCCAGCTTTCGGAAAGAGCCGGATGGGCTACCAGTTTTTCAATTTCCTCATAGTTGGATTTATCCCGGTACATGAGATGATGCGCATCGACCACCGAAATTCCTGCCTCATCAGAATGGATTTTTTCCATCTCCATTCCCGTCTGAATCCATCCCTGTTTTAAAACCCGAAAATAATAACCACAATAACCCAGATCCTGTATCCGGGACGCCAGTTTTGGATCCCCAAGTAGTTTGGTTAATTTATGGCAGGGCTGGCGCGGTTGTGAACACTGCAATTCGGCCTTCCCTATTCTGAAGATATCTCCAATATGAATCTGATCTTCTGTCAGCCCCCGGATCGTCAAATTTTCCCCAAAAGAGGGTGGAACCATTTCCCGCGAAAGCTCCTTCTCCCAAAACGGATAATGATCGGCCGGGTAACCGCAGACCGCTTTGTCCGGGCCGCCATGATTCACTGGATCGGCAACCTGGTCCCCTTCAAACCCCAACAGATCCAGGAAAATTTTCTCCTTTACCGGGTTTCTGAGCAGTGAAGTTTTTAAGGTGCGGTCATCCGCATAACAGACTTCCCGCGGTGTTCCAATATTGATTGAGGCGATTGAAAACATGGGGTTCCGTCAAATGATATCAATTAAAAGAAGGTGTATTTTAACGGGTAATCGAGGTGGGAGAAAGTAAAATTTATTCTACCAAATGATATCTGTCTCGGCCATTTCGTTTGGCTTCATACAGGGCTTCGTCGGCTTTTTTGAGCAGGGTTTCATAGTCGCTGCCATTATCCGGGTACAGCGATATGCCAATACTGAACGACGATTTGATCTCATTCCCATCAAGATTCAAAGGTTCTCTACCCAGTTTGACCAGTTTTTCGGCCAACATCACGGCATTTTCCCGGTCCACCAATTCAGGCAGTACGAGAATAAATTCATCGCCTCCCAGACGGGCCAGGGTATCCTCTTCTCGAATGGTGGATTTAAGCTTTTGCCCCATTTCCCTGAGAAAGAGATCGCCCATACCATGACCGTAGTTATCGTTGATCAGCTTAAAATCATCAAAATCCAGGAACATAACCGCCAAACGCTTTTTAGCCCGATGGGCATGAGCCAGGGCCAGAGTCAGCCGGTCGATCAACAAAAGCCGGTTGGGCAACCCGGTTAGAGAGTCGTAGTAGGCCAGGTTCTTGATGGTATCTTCCGCTCTCTGCCGTTCCAACTCGGCGCCGGCGCGGGCGGCGAATATCTGTAAAATGGATATCGTTCGCTCTTTGTCGAGCATCGGCCTGCGGTCGAAAACCACAAGATGCCCCATCACATTCGAGGAAGAATCAAAGAAAGGAACACCGGCGTAACTTTTAGCGCCTATTTCCTTTACAAAGATTTCATTGGGAAACGCCTCTTGGACTCCATCGGAATAATAACTGACTCTACCCTCCAGGAGATTTTCATAAAGTGTGTGAGGCACTTCATACTGGAGATCGCTGATAAAATGTTGCCAAAAGAACTTTTTCGTCCTCTCCCCATTCCAGCCCGCTATGATTCGGCATTTCGAGTCGTGACCTTCTAACACCTCACTGACCATGGCGCAAAGGGCCGGCAGAGCGGAAGCCAAATTACGCACCAGCGATTTGAAAAACATGTCTCCAGTTTGCGTCGAAGTTCCTTTGACGATCGATCGAAAGGCCTGATCATCGCGGCTTCTTTTAATTTCACTACCTATGCAGGCCGAAAAGGATTTTAATATCGATTCCTCATCCGGAGACCAGGTTCGACTGGAATGACAGCCTGCAAATAATACAAACCCCCAATAGGTATGGTCAATAGTGAAAGGCACCAAAATGCATGACTGGATTCCCTGAGTTTGAAAAAACTGTGAGGCCGAATCGCTGGAATCCACATCATGACTGACGGATTTCCCCATCCTCAGTTCTTTTATCCATTCGCCCAATCCCAGGCTGGTATAAGTCAAATCATGTAAGCCTTCAGTAAATTTTTTTTCACCCTTGCTACACCAAAAATGTTTCAGGCTGAAAGCACCTTCCCCGCTTTCCGGATGAGGATGATCCTGAAAGATATAAACACGGTCCATGTTCCCTGCTTTTCCAGCGATTTTCAATGCTTCCCGGATGGTGGATTCATTGTCATAACCGGTCAGGAGTCGTATGGCGGCCTCGGACACTCCCTGCAAAAGAAGTCCTTGAGCTCTCAGGGATTCTTCCGCCCGAAATCTTTTTTGTTCTTCCCTAAAAAGATTAATGGTGTGCCGAATGGTTTTGAAGAGGCTTTCTGGTGTGAGACCCGATTTAACCAGATAATCGGTGGCACCTAACTTCATGGCTTGAACAGCAATCTCCTGATTTCCTTGACCGGTCAATATGACTACGGGAAGCATGTATTCCTTTTCCCGGATTTCTTTCAGGATATCCAACCCATTCCATTCGCCTAAATTATAATCCAGGAAAAAAAGATCATAATGGGATTCTGCCAACTTTCGGACAATATCCTCTCGGGTGCGAGCGGAATCCACAGTCACAGTCGACTTGTCATTTCGCCTGGTATAATAATCCCAATCTTTCCACTCAAAGATTAATTCCCTGAAAAACCACAAATCGTCTTCATCGTCTTCTGCGATTAAAATGCGAATGTCGTTGTACTTGCTCAATCCCATAGGAGTCTGTTTTTTTTAGCCTATATCGACAAATAGAGGAACAGTTTTGATATATTTATGGTAAGGAAATTCGCACCCATCGTCAACTATACTTTTAGTTATATCACTATTTTTAAAGGGCTTATGAGACTTACCAATCTGGGCGGGAAGTCAGGGCATCCACAAATACATGAAGTACGGCTCGAGGTGTCGGTAACGAAATTCAAATGGATCCAATTGAAATTGATGGAAGAGAGAAAAGTTTTGTATCGGGTAATCGGGGTGGAAGAAAGGAAAATTTATTCTACCAAATGATATCTGTCTCGGCCATTTCGTTTGGCTTCATACAGGGCTTCGTCGGCTTTTTTGAGCAGGGTTTCATAGTCGCTGCCATTATCCGGGTACAGCGATATGCCAATACTGAACGACGATTGGATCTTATGCCCGTTGAGGTCCAGGGGTTCTCTGCCCAGTTTAATGAATTTCCCAGCCAACATTTCGGCATTTCCCCGGTCGTGCAGTTCTGGGAATATAAGAATAAATTCATCGCCTCCCAGACGGGCGACGGTATCTTCATCCCGAGTGTTGGATTTAAGTTTGTGGGCCATCTCCTTGAGAAGGAGATCGCCGATATCATGTCCATAGGTATCGTTGACCTTTTTAAAATGGTCAAAATCCAGGAACATGACCGCCAAACGCTTCTTAGCCCGGTGGGCATGGGCGAGGGCCAGAGTGAGCCGATCGATCAGGAGAATCCGGTTGGGCAGACCGGTCAACGAATCGTGGTAAGCCATTTTCTTGATGGTTTCCTCCGCCCGCTGACGCTCCAGTTCCGCTCCTGCCCGGGCGGCAAACACTCTTAAGATAGAAATCGTTCTTTCTTTGTCCAGCATAGGCCTTCGGTCAAAAACCACCAGATGTCCCATGATTTTCATGGCTGAATCGAAAAATGGGACTCCGGCATAACTTTTGGCGCCTATATTCTTTAAAAAAATTTCATCAGGAAATGCCTCCTGAACCCCATCGGAATAGAAACTGATCATTCCACCCAGAAGATCTTCGTAAGGAGTGCGAAGCACCTCATATTCATGACCGCTGACAAACTGCTCACCATCCCAACCCGCTATGATCCGGCATTGCGTGTGAGGGGATTCCATAATTTCACTGACCATGGAACATCGTGCCGGCAATGCGGAAGCCAGGTGGCGCACCAGCGACTGGAAAAATTCATTTCCGGTTTGGGCCGAGGTTCCCTCTACAATGGATCGAAAAGCCTGATCATCGCGGTTTCGCTTGATTTCACCACCAATACTGGCTGAAAAGGTCTTTAATATTGATTCTTCATCCGGAGACCAGGTTCGAAAGGATTGACTGTCCGTAAATAACACAAATCCCCAATAGATATAATCAATTTTTATAGGGGCTAAAATACACGATTTGATTTCCTGATCCTTAAAGAATCGTGTTGCCGGATCGGCCGAGTCCACGACATGGCTGACCGATTTCCCCATCCCCAGTTCTTTAACCCACTCGCTCCACCCGAGATCGGCATAAGTCAAATCATGCAAGTCTTCGGCCGATCTTTTTTTATTGCCCTTATCCCAGATATAGCGCAGGCTGAAAGCGCCCTCTCCGGTTTCCGGATGGGGATGATCCTGGAAAATATAAGCGCGGTCCATATTCCCCGCCTTGCCGACGATCCCCAATGCCTCCCGAATGGCGGACTCATGATCGTAAACGGTCAACAACCGTGTCGCGGCCTCGGATACTCCCTGCAGAAGAACCCCCTGGGCCTGCAGGGACTTTTCCGCCTTGATTCTCTGCTGTTCTTCCCTGGAAAATTTAATGGCGTGCCGGACCGCCTTGGAAAGATTTTCGGCAGATAGATGTGATTTGACCAGATAATCGTTGGCCCCTGCCTTCATGGCTTGCACGGCCGTTTCCTGATCCCCCTGACCGGTCAACATGATAATGGGAATGGTATATCCTTTATCACGTATTTCCTTCAGAAGGTCCAGACCATTCCATTCCCCCAGGCGGTAATCCAGGAAAAAGAGATCATAGGTGGCTTCCTCCAACTTGCGGAAAATATCCTCCCTGGTGGAAACAGGGTCCACATAAGGCTCGGCATCATTTATTCCTTCAAGAATCAACTCCTTGAAAAGAAACAAATCGTCTTGATCGTCTTCCGCGATCAGAATGCGAATATCGTGCTCAATCCATCCCATACAGGTCCCGCGAATTATTGCCAATAATGGCAACTATTGATTTTAGGTTCGATATAATTATGGTAAGGAAATGAGCGCCGTTCGTCAACCGTGCTTTTATCTATCCTCTTGAATTTACTAGCTTTAGGATATTTATAGGGGGGGCTGGAAAGTCAGGGCATCCAGAGATACATAAAACTGGGTTCCGGGGTGTCCGGCATGAAATTCAAATTAATAAAATTGATATTGACGGAGGGAGGTATCGGGGTGGAAGAATAAATATTAGTTTTATATTGTCCGGCCCGGTGGTAAACCACGAGCCTCATTTCTTCCAAACCCAAATCCTTCCGGATGAAATCTTCCGCCTCATCCATATACGCTATCTGGTCAATCAGCTTGGAATCCAGAGCCTGTTGAGCGGTATAAATCCTTCCGTCCGCCAGTTTTTTGATCTCATCCTTACTCAATTGTTGCCTGTTTTCTTCAATGGTCGAAACAAACCTCTGATGCAGGCTGTCAATAGTTTCCTGTAAGACTTGACGCTCCTTTTCCGTTAAGGACCGAAACGGCGACAGAAAATCCTTATGGTCTCCGGACTTGATCACTTCGAAGTCCACTCCGACCTTATCCATCAGGCCTCTCAGATTCATTTTAAGGACAATCACTCCGATACTTCCGGTCAGTGAGGTGGGATGGACGATAATCCGGTCCGCCGCCTGGGCGATATAATAACCGCCCGAAGCCGCAAGATCCATGACCATGGCATATACTTTTATATTCTTTCTTTTTTTAAAGGCTTTGATTTCATGATAAATAATATCGCTGGAAGTTACCGTTCCGCCCGGGGTATTGATTCTAAGCATGAGTGCTTTGATATCATCGTCCTTTTCCGCTTTTTTTAGAATTTCCCTGACGCGATCCACCATTCCTATACCCCTCACGACTCCCAGGGAGGAAGTCGGTTTTTTGTTCGAAATCATTCCCTGGATATCCACCATCAATACTTTGCCGCCGCCTTCACCGGAAACAGTTTTTTCCTTTAATGGGCTCATCTTGGGAACCACATTGATATTGAATAAAGTACACCCACTGAAAATCATCAATAAAACTACAACGAACAGAACGCGGGCTTTAATTAAATACCTGAAGGATTGGCAATAAAAACGGTTCCGGTTCATATCAGCTTTCCTCATCAAGCATAAAGTTATAAAGAGGTTTGAAATGGGGTATCACCTTTTTCCAGCGTTCACCCTGCCCCTCAAGAACTTCAAAAAACTTGAGCCAGGATTTTTTAATGATTTCGCGATTTCTCTTATCCTTGGGTAAAGCCAATTGCTCCATGAAGGGTTGCGAATTTAAAACAATTTCGCGAACCGTCAGCGTATCCCTCGCAACTTCCATTTTTAACTTTTTCCGGGCATCTTTGGAAGTGACATCGCTGGAACGGATTTTTTGAATGTCCTGAAAAAGAAACCGGAATCCATCCTGAACGCTGTTCAGTATATCGGCCAATCGTGAATCTCCATTGACTTTACTCAACTGAGAATTAATATTCCGCAAAGGGGAAATAATGTTAAGTTCATGCAGCATCGATTCTTTGATGCCATATATTTCGATGAGATCCTGAACGCTGAACTTTTGTCCCTGTCCGGTATCTTCATTGAGGGCTTCAATACTTTTTTGAATCTGCTGGTCCAGATTCTCGCTGAGTTTTTTCCGGGTTTGCTCAACCCTCTGCTCATATTCTTTTCCCTGGCCCAGTTTCTCAAACGCCGGCTGGCATTCAACCGCCAGCTTTTCAAAAAGCAAATCCCCTTCCAAATTAATCATGGTTTTGATCCGGGTAATGCGGTCTTCGGTCAGGGGGCTTACAAATTTTTTCCGGACTTCCCTTTCCACCCGGAGCAACTCTCTAGGCATGTTTCGGTATATCTTGTCATAGCTATCGTAAAAAGTTTGCCAGTGGTCCATAGTATGCTTCTTGTTGCTTTTGGTGAATTTGATCGTAATTTTTTTAATGCGGATCGCGTTCTCTTGAATCAGGGAAATGAGTTTATCCCGAACCAGGGTATCGATTTTGTCATCCAGATTATCCATAACCAACATTTAAAGTGAGTTTTATTTTTTGGGATCAGGAGACTTGGCGCACCGGCAACCGATGCCATAAAAGTCCTGTCCATCGTTCTGGCCGTAGCGGTGCGAAACCCGCATATAATCGGAAAGACTGTTCCAGGCCCCTCCCCGAATCACATGATATTTGCCCTTTGGGGGTCCTTTGGGATTCTTACGCGGGCTTTTTTGATAATAACGCGCATCATACCAATCGAAGACCCATTCGGCAATATTTCCCGACATATCGTACACTCCTTCGGGTGTTTTTCCGCGCTCCAGCGAGCCTGCCTCCCGAAGAATATCACCTTTGTTGATAAAACAACAACGGTTGAAGTGGGCGCGGGTTGCATCCAGCGGCTCCTCCCCCCAGGGATAAGTCCGGTGATGGGTGCCCCCGGCGGCGCGCTCCCATTCCGCTTCCGTGGGAAGGCGTTTGCCGCGCCAGAGGCAGTAGTTTCGGCACCGCTTCCAGGTGAGACCGATCACCGGTTTGTGGACCATCTCCGGCCGGGCCTTTCGGTCATACCACCCGGTAATGGTGGGATGCTGTTTGGGATTCTGCCCGAGATATTTTTCAAAATCGCCGCCCGTAACCTCATACCGGTCAATCCAGAAGGCGTCGAGAGTGACTTTATGCTGGGGATGCTCATCTTTCCGGCCCGTCCCCTCGGGACTTCCCATGAGAAACTCTCCGGCGGGAATCAAAACCATGCCCCTCGCATCTTGCGATGAGGGTGATTCCGCTAACGCGGAAGCGGCGCCCATCAGGAAAACGATGCAGCCCGCCAGTAATAATCCAAATCCGCCTGATTTCACAGGGTCCTCCTTAAATTCAAAGGGAGCCATAATAAGTGATTGAGCCTGCCAATTAAAGTCTTTATTATACACAGTCAGCGAACGCGGGACGCTTCCGTCCGAGTGGCAACCTCTTGCCCCCTTTCCGACCATGCGCGCAATCAAAACATTGGATGAATGGCTGGCCAAAGCCGAGTCGGGATTTCTGGTATTCCTTCTTTTTCTGATGGTTTTTCTGGCCTTTGGTCAGGTTATCTTAAGAAATTTCTTTGGTTCCGGCTTTCTCTGGACGGATCTTTTTTTGCGTCAACTGGTGCTCTGGGTGGGCTTTCTGGGAGCCTCCCTCGCGGTTCGGGAACGCCGCCACATTGCCATCGATGTTCTGCCGCAGTTTATAGCGGCCCGGTTCAGGCCCTTTATTCAAGTTCTGGTATGTTTTTCCACGGGTCTGGTCAGTGTATTTCTGGCCGTGGCCGCCTGGAAATTTGTTCAACTTGAGATGGAGTTTCCAACGATTCTGTTTCTCGAACTGCCCGCCTGGATTTTCCAAACCATTCTTCCTTTCAGCTTAATCGTGATTGCCCTGCGTTATTTTTTGCAGGGATTTGATCAATCCATCCAACTCTGGAAAAAAGAATGAGTACTCTCATCATTATCGGCATCATTGTTCTGGCGCTGTTGGGAGTCCCGCTGTTTGCCATTATCGGGCTGGCGGGTCTGGTGGCCTACCATTATGCGGAGATCGATTCCGCCGGCATTTTTATTGAGCTGTATCGGGTCGCCAGCTCTCCGACTCTGATTGCCATTCCCCTGTTCACCTTTGCCGGTTTCATCATGGCGGAAAGCAAAACCCCGCAGAGGTTGGCCCGTCTGTCCCAGTGTTATCTGGGAGGAGTTCCCGGCGGCGTTCCCGTGGCGGTCCTGGTGGCCTGCGCTTTTTTTACGGCGTTTACCGG
>CBDVDB010000052.1:0-11797 GCA_965372625.1 uncultured Nitrospinaceae bacterium | reverse complement strand
CACTTCCCCTCAACCCTCGGGTTCTCCGGGCCCCTCCATCGACTCTATTCCCTTTTTATGAAAGCTGAAAATGGTGTAAACTCCGGCCTGAATATAAGCTGAAGTTTTACCGATCCCGTATCCGGCTTAAATAATTATGCCCACCCCATCCTCCCTTATAAAATTTTCCATCAATCACCCCTGGAAAATTGTTGGCGCAATTTTAATTCTCACCCTGGCTCTGGGAGCCCAGATTCCCAACATCCAGATTGACACCGATCCGGAGAACATGCTCTCGGAAGAGGAATTCGTGCGTGTTTTCCATAATCAGGTGAAAAAGGAATTTGTTCTATACGACATGATTGTGCTGGGGGTGGTGAATGAGGATCATGCGGATGGCGTCTTCAACCCGGCCACTCTGGAGAAGGTGTTTGAACTGACTCGAAAAATCGAAACCCTTGAGGGCGTCATTGAGGTGGATTTGCTGGCACCCTCCAAAGTCGATGATATCCAACAGGCGGGATTGGGCACGGTCCGCTTCGCATGGCTCATGCCTGCCCCGCCCAAAAACCAGGCGGAGGCATTGCGCATTCGCGACCGGGCCCGGGCGAATCCGATGCTGTATGGCACCCTGTTATCCGAGGACGGAAAAGCGCTGTGCCTTTACATCCCCATCCAGACCAAAACGCTGAGTTACAAAATTGCTTCGCAAGTCCGGGACTTTCTTGACGGCTTCAAGGGACCGGAGCAGTATTACATTACCGGCCTGCCGGTGGCGGAGGATACCTTCGGCATCGAAATGTTCAAGCAGATGGCGATATCGGCCCCGCTGGCAGGATTGATTATTTTCCTCCTCATGTGGTTCTTTTTCCGAAGCTTCCTGCTGGTGATGTCCGCCATGATCGTAGCAGGGGTTACGGTGATCTGCACAATGGGCCTGTTGATCGGACTGGGGCACCCCGTGCATATCATGAGTTCCATGATTCCCATTTTTCTGATGCCTATTGCGGTGGTGGATTCGATACATATCCTGAGCGAATTTTTCGACCGGTACCAGACCTACCGGGACCGGCGGGAAACTATTATCCACGTTATGCAGGAGTTATTCAGGCCCATGCTGTACACCAGCCTGACTTCCGCGGCGGGGTTTGCTTCTTTAGCGCTCACTCCCAACCCGCCGGTCAGGATTTTTGGAATTTTTGTCACGATCGGGATTCTTCTGGCGTGGTTGTTGACCATCCTGTTCATTCCCGCCTTTATCATGCTGCTCAGGGAGGATTCCCTGAAGTCGTTCGGCCTCGGCCGGGGCGCTTCCGGGGCTCCCTCCGCATTGGAGCGCTGGCTGAAACCTCTCGCGGGATGGACGTTTCGCCGGTACCGCGGGATATCCCTGGTATCGGCTCTGGTGCTGATGATTTCCGCAGTCGGCATCAGTACGATTGTGATCAACGACAACCCGGTCAAATGGTTCGAAAAAAAGCATCCCATCCGCGTGGCGGACCGGGTGCTGAACGCGCACTTCGGCGGCACCTATATGGCTTATCTGGTGCTGGAAGAAGTACGGGATGAGGCGGGATTTCAACAGGCGGTGTCCACCATTCAAAAGAAATTGGCCCGGCGCATCGAAGAACTAAAGGAAGATATTCCCCAACTGTTAAAAATTAAAAGCGAGGTCCTGAAGGTGTTTGCGGATCAACAAAAGTCTTCCGAAACGTTTTCTGTGGCGGCTCTGTTGCAGGCTCTGGAGGACCACGCGGCGCAACAGACCCATGCCGCCGATGCAGAAGCGGAGGCCTGGGACGAGATCAGTTTGTTTTTCAACGAGCAGAAAGTCCAATACCAGCCCTTCAAGAATCCGGAAACGCTGAGAACCCTGGAACGGCTGGAAGAGGCGCTGATGAATTCCGGGGCCGTCGGCAAGGTCAACTCCGTTGTCGATGTGATCAAGAAAGTACATTATGAGCTGATGGAGGGTAACCGGGAATTTAACGTCATCCCCAAAACAGCGGCGGCGGTGGCGCAGACCCTGCTCTCCTACCAGAACAGTCACGATCCGGATGATTTGTGGCATCTGGTGACTCCCGATTACCAGAAAGCCAATTTGTGGATTCAGTTGAAGAGCGGCGACAACAGGGATATGGAACCGGTTCTGAGAACGGTGGAAGAGTTTTTCAAAGGCGATGGCGGCGAACAACCGCTGTCGGCGCAATGGGCCGGCCTGACTTATTTAAACGTGGTGTGGCAGGACAAAATGGTGCATGGCATGTTAAATTCCCTGCTGGGCAGTTTCATCATGGTGTTTCTGATGTCCGCTTTTTTATTCCGGTCGCCGTTATGGGGCCTTCTGTGCATGGTGCCGCTGACGGTCACCATCACATTCATTTATGGCTTGATCGGTTTCATTGGGAAAGATTACGATATGCCGGTGGCGGTTCTGTCCGCCATGACGCTGGGGCTTTCGGTGGACTTTGCCATTCACTTTTTGCAGCGGTCACGGTCGATGTATTCGCGGATGGGACACAACTGGTTGAAAACTTCGGAAGAGATGTACGGGGAACCGGCGCGGGCCATCTCCCGGAACATTCTGGTCATTGCCGTGGGATTCACTCCCCTGTTGCTTTCTTCGCTGGTGCCTTACCAGACGGTGGGATTTCTGCTGGCCGGCATCATGATCGTATCGGGGATCGCAACCCTTTTGATCCTGCCCGCCCTGATTCGCATGATGGAGCATTTATTATTTAACAAACTTAAAACTTGAAGCCAGAGTTAACCGCTTCGACTTTACTTATGGCAACAAGGATTCCAATGATGCGCATAATTTTTTTGACTTTCATACTGATGGGCGCTGGATGGGCCGACGAAACGTCGGCGGAAAATCTTGTGCAGGGGAAACCCCTGACGGCTTCGAAAATTGTCGACCGGTCCAACCTGGCGGCCTACTATCAGGGAAAGGACGGGCGGTCACACGTCGATATGACCATTACCGACTCGCAGGGGCGGACCCGTAAGCGCCGGTTTATCATTTTGCGGCGCGATGACAAAGACGGCGGCGAACAGAAATTTTACGTCCACTTTTCAAGACCGGCGGATGTCCGCAACACGGTGTTCATGGTGTGGAAACGTATTGGAACAAACGACGACCGCTGGCTTTACCTGCCCGCGCTCGATCTGGTGAAGCGGATCGCCGCCAGTGATAAACGCACCAGCTTTATGGGATCTCATTTTTTTTATGAGGATGTTTCAGGACGTAATCCGGATGATGACACGCATGAGCTGGTTGAAACCACCGGCCGGTTTTACGTTCTCAAAAATATTCCCAAAAATCCGGGCGAGGTAGAGTTTTCTTATTACATGCTGTGGATCGACCAGGCCAACTTTCTTCCCATGAAGGCGGAATACTACGACAAAAACAAGAAAAAATACCGCCGGGTGGAAGCCCTGAAAGTGGAAACCATTCAGGGGCACCCGACCGTCACCCAGGCTAAGGTGACCGACCTTAAATCCGGAGGCCATACGATGAGCGTCTTTACCAAAATCGAGTATGACCTGGGAATCAAGGACTCCATTTTCACGGAACGCTATCTCAGGCGGGCGCCCAGGAGATGGCTTAAATGAAGTGGAAAACCGGACTTTTCTGCCTTGTCGCGGTTTTATGGGTAACCCCCGCCGTTGCCGCGGAGGATTGGCGTAAAGACCTTCCGTTCGATCTTCACGGATTCATCGAGGGCGGGTTCGGCATTCGTACTCAGAACGATCCCAATCAGCACCACGACGTCAATTACGCCGAGCTACGACTGCAACTGGAAGCATCGAGGGCGCTGGAATCGGCGGAATTCAAATTCCGCCTCGATCTGTTCCGGGACGAAGCGCTCCACGAATTCAATGCCGATTTGCGGGAAGCCCATGCGTTGTTCACCCCCAGCGATGTTCTCGATTTAAAAATCGGGCGGCAGATTCTGACCTGGGGTACCGGCGATCTGGTTTTCCTGAACGACCTGTTCCCGAAAGATTTCCAATCCTTTTTCATCGGACGCGAAGAGAGCTACCTGAAAGCCCCTTCCAATTCGGTTAAATCCAGCTTTTTTTTTGATCTGTTCAATCTCGATCTGGTGTGGAATCCGTTGTTCAACTCGGACCGGTTCGTCAACGGCGAGCGGCTTTCTTTTTTCAATCCATTCCTGGGGCGTAAAACGGGGGAGCGGGAAGAGCTGAGTTCGCGGGAACCGGAGACCTGGTTTAAGGATTCCGAAATCCATCTGCGCGCGTTTAAAAACGTGAAAGGCTATGAGTTGGCGCTGTACGGCTATTATGGGTTTTTCAAAAATCCGGGAGGGTTCAACCTTGCCGGTGAGGCGACCTTTCCCCGCCTCGCTGTTTATGGCGCCAGCGTACGGGGCAACGTGCTCAAGGGAATCGGCTATCTCGAAATCGCTTATTACGATTCCCTCAAGGACCCGCGCGGCACCAATCCTCTCGTGAACAACAGCCAGTTCCGCTTTCTGGTGGGGTATACCCAGGAACTGCTGCCGGATTTCAACATTGGATTCCAGTATTATCTGGAGCACATGGCTCAGCACGCCCGTTTTATGCAGAATTTACCCGCCGGAGCCCTGGCGCAGGACGAGAACCGCCATACCTTCACCGTACGTTTGACCCAACTGCTATTACAGCAGAACCTGCGCCTCTCCTTATTTACTTTTTATGTACCTTCCGACGGGGAGGCGTACCTGAGGCCTATGGCGCACTATAAGGTGAGCGATGCCTGGTCCGCCACGGTGGGCGCCAATATTTTCACGGGAGACGGTCAAAGTACTTTTTTCAGCCAACTGGATGATAATTCCAACATCTATGCCCGCGTCCGCTACAGTTATTGAATTTCTTCCTGTTTGCTTCAATTTACCTTATCCTTATAAAGTTCTTCCCCCGCGCTGACATTCGCGGCTGATCCAATTTTAACTTTGGCCCTTCATGCCTTTTAAGCCTCACTACAGCCTCCTCGCCCGGGTTTTTGTTTACTGCTACGCGGTCAACGCCTTTACCCATACCGGCGCAGACTTCGATCTGTGGGGCCATATCAAGTTTGGGGAAGATATCTGGCAGGCGGGGCCATTCCGAAAACGGATCCCTACAACTACACTTTTCCCAACCATGTGTGGTTCAACCATGAATGGTTGACGGAAGTTATTTTTTACCTGCTGTACAAGGTGTTCGGGTCCACCGGCATCCTGATCTTCAAGCTGGGCATCGGCCTGACCATCATTCATTTGCTTTCCCAGTTGTATTTCGAGCGGTCCAAAAATATTCCGGTGTATTGCCTGTTTTTTGTGTTGTGGATGCATGTGGTCGCCCTGGGTTTCGCCAGTCGGCCGCACTTGCTGACCTTCCTGTTTCTTACGATTCTGCTGGTGATTCTCTACCGCTATTCCGAGGGCCGGCGGCGGGCGATCTGGTGGGTGCCTCCCCTGATGGGACTCTGGGTGAACTGTCACGGCGGCTTCGTGGCGGGATTCGGAATATTCGGGATGTTCGTACTGGTGGAGTCGATCACCCGCTTGCAGAAGCGGGAAAAGCCGGACCTTCTCCTGTTTTATTCTCTGGGGGGCGCATTTCTGGCGCTACTGGTCAATCCGTACGGCTACCATTTATTACTCTTTCTGCTGGAATCCATCCCCCGCCAGCGGAATATCAGGGAGTGGTGGCCGATACCGTTATGGAGCACCCGTTTTGTCTATTTTAAAATCATGGTCCTTCTATTCCTGGTGTCCCTGCTTTCCCCGATGCGCAAGCGGCCCTGGGAGCTGGTCATCATACTGTTCTGTATATATTATGGATTCAAGCACCTGCGGCATTCGGTTCTCGCCGGGATTGTCATGACGCCGATGGCGGCGGCTGGCTTTGCCGCGCTGATCGAATCCTGGACCGCTTCCCATAAAAACCGGGCCTGGCCGCGCTGGTCTCATGTGGGGGTTCTGGTTTGCATGGGATTGTTCGCGGTTTTTCAACTGAGCCACAATTTTATGAAATGGCAAAAACACGGGTTTCAGGTTTATGTCGACCCCATCAGGAATCCGGTATACGCCGTCCGGTTTATGCAGGAGAACGATATCAACGGAAATATCCTGACCACTCATAACTGGGGGGAATACCTGATCTGGAAAATGCCGGAATCCAAGGTGTCGATCGACGGCCGCTACTGGACGGTATATCCTCCTGACTCGATTATTCAGAATGCGATATTTCATTTTGGTTGGAAGGGTTGGGAATATTATCTTGATCTCTATCCGCACGAGATCATTTTGACGATCATGAAAAACCAGGACATCGAATCACACGAGGGGTGGGTCAAAATTTATCAGGATTTCAATGCGCGGATTTTTGTGCGCAAGACCGACCCACCGCACCCGGCGCACCTGAAGTTTATCGACCACACTCTGGTGATCAACGACAGCCCTCCCTCGGAAACGTTTCCCTAGTTATGGCGTTTAAGGAGGAGCGATCCAGTCCCGCCAGTCGTCACCGATCATACCTTTGTTTTTGTAACGCCGCAGGGCTTGCGGGCAATGGCAGGCCCGCTCTTTATCCTTTAAAAGAGTCAGGCTGGCGGCTATAAGGGCGGGAAATTGCAGAACGGTTTTTTCCACTGCGGATTTTTCCTGATCGGTTTGCATGCCTTCGAATAATTCTCCGGTTTTAAATTCCCGGTCGATCACTCCTTCGGCATAGTTGGTCAGGTAGCAAACGGAGGCGTAGCACATTTCCAACTCGCGCGCGAGAAAAGTTTCCGGCGCCAGCGTCATACCCACCAGGTCGGCGCCCATGAGGCGGAATTTTTTGATCTCGGCGGGCGTTTCCAGGCGCGGCCCTTCGGTGCACACATACACTCCCTGCTCATGATGAGGAATGCTGGAAGGGTGAACGGCATCGTGCAACGCGGTCCGCACTTCGGGGCAAAAAGGGTGGCTTTGCCGGATGAAGCCGATGCCGCGGTTCTTGAAAAAGGTGGATGCGCGGTTGCGGGTTTCGTCGATGATGTCGTGCGGTATCACAAAATCGCCGGGACGAAATGCGGTGTTGATGATGCCGGGTCCCGACCAGGAAATGATGCGCTCCACCCCGCATTCCTTGAGCGCGTAAATGTTGGCGCGGTAATTGACGAAGGGCGCGGTGACCGAATAATCGGTCTCGCCGTGGCGCGACAGGAACAAAAAGCCGGTACCCCCCGCCTGGAACCGGTGAATCGGGGCGCTGGCTCCGAACGGGGTTTCCAGGGAGCGGCATTCGGTTTCTTCACCCAGGCGGTTCCGGGTCAATAAATGGTAGGCTCCGCTACCTCCGATGACGGCCAGATGCTCTTTCATGGCGCAGTGTGATCAATCCAGGTAGTTTTCAATATCGCCAACATAATTAGCCGCGGCTTCGCGGATACTGCGGGTTTCCTCTTCGGTGAGCGGCCGCTTGACCCGTGCCGGTGACCCCAAAACCAGATTCCCCGGTGGAATTTTCGTTCCCGGCGTCACCAGGGAACCGGCGCCGACGATGGAATTTTCTCCGACTTCGGCGCCATCCATCACCACCGCGCCCATACCGATCAGACAACGGTTGCTGATGGTGCAGGCGTGCAGGATGACATTATGCCCGACGGTGACCTCGTCACCGATAATCAACGGCAGGGTGCGGCGGGCGACGTGCAGGATACACCCGTCCTGGATATTGGTCCGTTTGCCGATGCGAATATAATTCATGTCACCGCGGATGACCGCATTGAACCAGACACTGCTTTCTTCGCCGATGACTACATCGCCGATCACCTGCGCGCTTTCGGTTATCCAGGCGGAGGAATGAATCTCCGGAGTACTATCTTTGAAGGGAAGGATCATTTTAGTTTGCTCAATTCCGATTAGAAAATGAATCTCTCAGGTTATTTAGCACCATAGACTGGATATGGGAACCCAGCTTTCAATTGTAATTTTATCAGCATACCCTTAACCTTAAATAGGGCACATTATAATGCTTATGCGTAGTTTTTTGCGTTAAATTTTTGGAAAACTTCATCCTTTTAAGACCACATGACTGCCGACCCTGCCTCCATTCTCGATCAAAAATCAGCACCTGACCTCTTCCCAAATTTAAAAGTCGACCGCTGGAGCCCCATCATACTTCTGCTGGCATTAGTGTTCATGGCAGTGATCGGCTGGGGAAAGTGGGGGGATTTTCTCGTCGACTTTGGCATGCAGGTTTATGCTCCCTGGCAATTATCCCAGGGGCAAGTCCTTTACAAAGATATTTTCTATTTTCATGGCCCTCTATCGGCCTACATACACAGTTTTTTGTTTATGATATTTGGGCCCGGGATTTCCGTACTTGCCTGGTTTAATATCGGCCTGATAATCCTCCTGACGGTCATCATCCACCGCCTTTTTCGCAATCTGTTCGATCCTCTAACCGGGCTTCTTGCCGCATTATCATTTATCGTGGTCTTTGCCTTTGGAAATTATCTTCGGGCGGCCAATTATAATTTCGTTTGCGCTTATGAATACCCCCTGACTCACGGAGTTTTTCTCAGTTTTGTAGCCATCCATCAATTCATCAACTATCTCAGAAATCCTCTATCCCGCACATTGTTTTGGATCGGCCTGCTTTCAGGTTTAATCCTTTTAACAAAATCCGAGGTATTTTTAGCGGAGATAACCGCTATCGGAACAGGTCTCCTGCTGGCTTTTCAATGCCACGAAACGTCTTTGAAAAGCAAGTTACATAGAATTTTAATTTTCTTTTCGGCCTTTTTCATTCCCTCACTGGTATTTATATTTTATTTTTCCTTTCACATGCCGATTGAGCAGGCTTTGGGGAGTCCCTTCGCTCATCTTATTTACATCCTTAATTCTGAAATCAAATCAGTTCCATTTTACGAAGCCATTACGGGTTTTGGTGCAATGTGGACGAACCTGGGTTATATGTTCCTCGTTTTAGGGGGCTACCTGTTTATTTATACGATCCTGATATTTCTCAACAAAGGAATAGTGACCCGTTATGGAAATTCCCGGGCACCTTATTGGATTTGTTTTTCGGTTTTCCTGGCTCTTTTGATTATTTTCAAGGATGATATTTCATGGATGGACATGGTGCGCCCTCTTCCCTTGATTCTGGCTGCGTACATGGGAATTTTAATTTACCGGTGGTTTTCTCGCCCTCAAACCCCGCAGGATAAAAAGCGGCTGGTATCCATCTTCACTCTGGCGGTATTTTCTCTGGTTTTGTTGTTTAAAATTTTATTAAGCGTACAAGTCCGGCATTACGGATTCGCACTGGCCCTGCCCGGGTTCCTCATTTTTACAGCGCTTTTGATTCATGAGTTGCCCCTGGTCTTCAAAAATTTTCAAGGGTCCGCACTGGCGCCTTCAGCGTTTGGACTGGCCCTTCTGCTGGCTCATGCGGGTATGATGGGGTGGACTTCGTTCAGCGTATACCAGATTAAGGATTTCCCCATCGGCAAGGGAAGAGACCTTATGTATGATTTTTCTCCTCAACGTATGGGAACACCTGCCCATCCGTACGTGCGCGGGATTATATTCAACTACGCCCTTGAGGCGATTGACCGGAATTTGGGCCCAGAGGAAGAGTTTGTTGTTTTTCCATCGGCCAGCATGCTGAATTACATGTCGCGGAGAAGGAGCCCAATCACGACTGTAATTCATAACCCGATGGTATTGCTTCTGAGGGGGGAGGACCCTGTACTTAATTCCCTGAAGGAAAACGCTCCAAACTATATTGTGTTGGTGGACCAGGAATTTACTCATCTGGGTGCGCGCTTTTTTGGAAAAGACTATGCCCAGGCCATCCTCAAATGGATCACTCAGAATTACCAAATGGTACAGCAGATTGGGGCAAGACCCTTTGCCCAGCAGGGTTTTGGTATTCAAATACTAAAAAGAAAGTCTCTCCCCCCTGATAAAATGTGAATTGCCGGAGGCCTTCAAACTTCGGGAGCGAGGCTTGAACGCCCAGCTTTCAATTGCTTTTATGGCTCTTACCGCTTAATCTTTTGAAGGAGAATACTATAGCTTAAATCGATATTTTTCAACAGTTCTTCCTTTCCTGATCCTCATGTCCACCAACTCCATGCCCAGCAGAAATCATCCGGCCGCCTTTTTCACCCTGCCCGATAGTTATCGAAACGTTTTGGTCCTGGCGATTCTGGTGTCCGCCGGGGGAATGATGGCCTGGATCAGCTGGTTGAAGTGGCCGGATCTTCTGGTTGATTTTGGCGAACAGGTACACGTGACCTGGCAGGTAGCGGAAGGAAAGATTCTTTACCGGGACTTGGCCTTCGCGCATGGCCCTCTTTCGATATACCTGCATGCGCTGATTTTCAAATTGCTGGGTCCGGGATTTTTAATTCTGGCTCTTTTCAATATAGGTATCACCGCTGCGCTGTCTTTTTTGATTTATATCTTCATAAAAAAAACATCGGATCAATTGACCGCCACGGTTTGCTCCCTGGCTTTTTTGACCCTGTTTGCCTTCGGACAATATAAAGGTGGGGGCAACTTCAACTTTATCACCCCCTATGTTTATGAATTGTCCCACGGAGTGGCTTTAAGTTTTTTAAGCCTGTATCTTTTTTCAAAATATATAGAGACGAAAACCCTGCCCAGGCTGGCCGGCGTTTTTATAGCAGCGGGATTTGTTTTTCTCACGAAAGCGGAAGTTTTTCTGGCTGTTTTAATTGCCCTGTCCGCTGGAACGGCCGTCTCGTTCTATTTGCAATCTCTGGATAAAATATCCTGGGCCCGCAACCTCCTGGTATGTTTTGGCGCCTTCCTCGCAGGTCCATTTTTATTTTTTATTTATTTTTCCCTCAACCTTCCCTTTGAACAGGCGCTGACTTACCTGATCAACCCGTGGATTTATATTAAAACCTCTTCCCCTGTGGCCATGCCTCTGTACCAATGGGTCATGGGATTTGATTATTTGGAAACCAACCTCACGGAACTTTTAAAATATTTCTTCCTGTGGATCTCAATAATTGCACTAGCCGCCCTGGTCAATCGATTTTTGATCCGGGTTATTCCTCCATCAAAATCAATTTTAATCTCGGCGGGGATGCTGGCCGGAGTTTTGCTGTTCAAGCTGGTCCAATTATTTCCCTTAATGGAATTGTTGCGGCCCTTACCTCTGATCGTCCTGTTTCTCACCCTTTATTATTTAACCCGTATTTTCAAAAATAAAAATTCCGAGCCGGATCATTTTTTGATCTTGTTTACATTTTCCCTGTTCTCATTCGCTTTACTGCTCAAAATAATATTGAATACCCATATCTATCATTATGGATTCGCCCTGGCCCTGCCGGCGACTCTGGCCGCACTGAGGTGGGGTTTGTATGAATTCCCCCGCACCAGAATATTCTTTTCCGGTTCCGTTGATTTTTATCGAAGCACGATGGTCATACTCAGCCTGGCGATCATTGCGAGCCATATTTCTCTGGGCCACCAGATTCATGGTTTGAAAGGCTACCCCGTCGGTTCCGGTTGGGACACCATTCTGGATTATCATCCGGAGCTGGACCCGCGCGGTCCAATCGTGGTTGATACCCTGCATTTCATTCAGAACCATATCGAACCCGATGTCGGGATCGCCACCCTGCCCTACGGCAACATGATTAATTACATGTCCCGGCATCGCAATCCTTTAAGAATTCACAGTTTCAATCCCGTCGAGGCCCATATTTATGGCGAACAACAATACCTGGATGGCATGAAAAATATTTCTCCGGAGTATGTTCTTTTGGTGGATATTGAGTTCACCATTCTTGGGGCGC
>CBDVDB010000051.1:0-12385 GCA_965372625.1 uncultured Nitrospinaceae bacterium | reverse complement strand
CGGCGTTCCTTACGTCTTTTGCAGAAAGTCGGAGAGCTTATCGAAGGTGGCGGCGAAGTATTCGTGGGAGTAGATGACGCCGTTGTGATGCAGCAACTCCTCGAGGTCCGCCGGAATTTGTTCCTTGGGAGGGTATTGAAATTCATCCACCATGAGAGGAACGATGTTCCTGTGGGTGGTAATGGCATGGGCGATTTCCCGGCGCAACCAGTCTTCACGTTCCTCGCACCGGTCCATGGAACCGGGCGATAACACCACCACGAAATTCGGCACCGATTCGATTTCCCGCAACAACCGTTCGCCGAACTGTTTCGGCCCCAAATCATCCACATCCAGAAATGATACATGTCCTCTTTTTTTCAATTCCGATTGAACGATGCGGGCCATGATGGAACCGGTTTCCCTGCGATAACTGATGAATGTTGTTTTTTTCTCCGCCGGTTTACCAGCCAGCATTGCGCTTCCCCGAGTCGCCAGTTCCGGTTCCACCTTTTTAATGTTGTCCACAATGTGATGGTCCCACAAAACGGCCACCGAGGCGCTGAAGACGCCCAAAAACCCGCCCATCAAAATATCCGGCGTCCAGTGAATGCCCAGGGTGAATGAAGAAAGGATCACGGCCATTCCCAGCAAACAAACTGCGTTTTTGAATTTAAACCGGTAGCGGTAACAGACATAAATCATGATCAGGGTAAACGCGGCCGGAAGGCTGGGAAAGGAGTTGTCCAACGCCCGGAACGGCCGGTACCATTCCACCAACCGGGTGGACCAGACATCGGAGAGCAAGAGCGCATTGGCCGGCGGGAAGGCCCACCGCTCGGGCACCGGGTAAAAGATGAAACAGCACAGAGCGATCGCATAACTGAAGGTCAACGCCAGCGTCAGGACGCGGAAAGGAGCGATCTCCCTGCGGACCAGCAGACCGCAGCTGACGACCAGTAAAAGCACGGGAAACAAAATGTAATAGGCAATGGAGTGAGCCGCGGCGGCACTCTTCCCCAGGCCCGTGAATTGGGAGAAATCCAGGTTGCCCTCCAACTCCATAAACGCCTGGGCGATTTCATACCCCGTGGCAACCTGCGCCGGGGTTTTCATATTCGCTTCAATCTTCGTTTCGGTATAGTTCAGAACGAACAAGGTGAAAAGAATGAAGATCAACCCCAAGCGGTTATTTAAGATCCGGTAACTCATGATTTGTCTTTACGTGGATCGGGCGTTTTGGGCCGGATGATCACTTCGACCAGAGTGAACAAAGCGGCCAGGCCGAACAGTCCGATCAAAACTTTGGTGGTTATTTTATAGAGTTCCCCGGCATTGGAGGTCCGCTCCAGAAAAACCCGGTAAGCCACATTGCCCAGGGGTTCGAACCCGAACTTGCCGTCCCCATTTTGCGGGAATCCTTTGCCTTTCAGTTGGAACGAATGCAAATCCGATTGTGTGACCTCCACATTGAAGGGAGTGTCTACGATATATTCGTTGGTATTGAAATTCAGCCAGGTGATTTTTTGAACCTTCAGCGGTTGGCCCACGGGAATTTGAAAATCCAAATCACGGAGTACCCGCGGGGTCTCGTTATCCAATGGCCAGACATAGCGAATGCGGTGCATTTTATCGTGGATCAACCCGTTGATGCGCGAAGTCAGGTTTTCCATATCGTTTTGGCGGTAACTCACGAAAAATTCCTGGGTCAGACCTGAATCCATGATCGTGCTGGTCAGGGCCATGGAGTGGTCATGCTGGGTCTCCAGTGTCCAGAGGACGTCAAACGCGCTGTGAAAATCCTCATCAAACAGCACCATTTCCGTTCCGGAAAAGCGCACGGCCTGGCGGGCCGCCTCCAAATGTTTTTCGTCGATGCCGGACTCTGCCTTTTGGGATTTGCGAATATTGATCACCACCGGGTGGGGCGTGGTTTTAGCCTGAGTGCGCAGGTTGGCCAGAGACTTCCGAGCCTTCGGGCTGGCGTTGAAATCTTTCCACTTCAAAATGCCGCCTTCTTTCCTGTCAGCGTCCTCCAGCTTCCGGATAGTTTCCAGAATTTGCTCCTTGATTTGAGGGCTGAACGGTTTGATCACCACCAGCAAGTCGTTAGGCATCGAATAAGGCAGTGTGATGAATCTGAGGCCCTCGTCGGTTTCCCATTTGTTTTTGATACCTTCCCGTACGGCTACGAAATCCACCTGTTGCTCCTTGAGCAGGGGGATCAATTCCGCCGTGGTGGTGATGCTTTCCGGTGAAAGGCTGTGAATGGTGATGAATTTCTGTTTGCCTTTGGGTGGCGAGAGCAGCGAAAAGATGCCTTGTTGCTTGAAGTATAATGAAGGAAGAAAATGGCTCGCAGTGCTGAACTTGCTGTGGTAGACGAACCGCGCAGGTGTTTCCCTCTGCTTCAGAAGTTTGATGAAATCCTCCGTCTGCGCTTCCAGGTTGTCCAGATGGCGGACAAATTCTTCCGGGGCTTCGGTTTTTTCGTAGCCGAATGTTTTATGGACGGCGATATAACTATTGCCGGTGACGCGGTTGGTTTTGCTGTTCAAATAAACTCCCAGAATATCCATATCCGCGCCCAGCATTTCCGCGACGACATAGGCGTAAGGCGTGACCCGGGCCAGCAGCGGTCCCTGTTTTGCCGGCTTCCAGTTCACCAGGGTGTCGATCGCCGTTTCATATTCCGAGTCCCGCTTTTCAAAGGTCAAGAGGACTTTGTTGCGTAAATAATCCAGAAGTTTCTGGTCGGCCAGTTTGGTTTCTGCGTCCGGCGCCACCGACAGGAATTGAATTTGGGTTCTCTGCTGGGCGAGCGCGGTTGCCGGGAACACTCCGACCCACAACAGGATCAGCGCCCAAAGTAATATGATTTGATACCGCGCCATCTTAAAATTCTCCCAGGTGATACATGCGAATCCTTCCGTAATCTTTGGGCAGGGGCAGGTTGCCGACATATTCGCAACGGTAAACTCCTGTCGCTTCCATGGAAAGGAGCGCTGCGAAAGGTTCCGTAACGTAGACCGAGCCGACCGGCGTACAGGGCTCCAGCCGGGCGGTCTGGGTGACATGAGTTCCAAAAAATTCATTTTTGTGAATCAGCGGATTGTATCCTTCAAAAACCGGTCCGATATGAGCGGCAATTCGAAACCCCATATCCTCGGGTAAATCCAGTTTCATGAATTCCTTATCGTTAAAGATTTTTATCATATCCAGAGATATACGTGCGGCGGAAGCGGCGGAATCCATAACCAGATAAATCGCATCACCCCATGTATTGGCGAACAGCATATCAGATTTATGGTTGTTAAAAATTTTTTGAAGATGCTGAAACCATAATGACAGGAATTGCGGCAGTTGTTTCTCCTTGAGATCGCTGTAATCCTTGACATCCGCAAAAATCATGGCCTTCATGTGGCGCTTTAATTCTATTTTTTCATAAGAGGGGACCGGTAAGGATAAAACCCCCTTGGAGCGGGGTTCCGGCACGGGAAGGATCAGATTCTTCTGTCCCAGTCTTTCCCAGGTTTGTATGGCGGCGGCGGTGCCTTCGGCACTGGCGGAAGGCCGGCCGTTCCACAACGCGACCTGATAGGCCCGCGACCCCAGCGTTTGCGACCTCAGATAAGCCAGGCCCATGATCTGCAGGGAACACGCCTCATAAAGCAGATCATAACCGGTATAGGCGTCTTCCACAATTTGATACACCGAGGCCGCTCTGGCCAGCGCCCGGTCAAATCTCTCTTCCCAATCGGGGCCGGCGGGAGACACCGAGGTGCGCTTGAACTCTTCCCGGGAGAACGGCAGGATCACGTTTAACTCGCCATCCTGATTTAGAATTTCTTCCGCGACCAATAAATCGGCGCCACAGGCCAGCGACCCGAACGCGATTTTGATTTTATGTTTTTTCAGCAGAGCGCGGATTTGTTCGCGGAGCATGGCTTCGTCCGCGGGGTCGATCCCCGGCGATTTCCCCATGCCGTGAATGGTATGGCCCATGAATGCGATAACCGTGGGCGGCCGGATCGCCTCAATGCAATCGGTCGCTATTCCCCGGTATTCGCATATCAGGGACAACTGTTTCCAGGTGGTGCTCAGTTTGCCGTAATCATGAGGGTAACTGTGATAGGCATGGGCCAGCGCCGGGGAGACTTCGCTGTCTTTCCCCAGGAGAAGATGGGCTTCGGCCCGCGTCACGTCGAGATAATAATCTTCCTTCGCGTCCGGCGAGGAATCCTCACCGCACAGGGTCAACACTTCCTTCGCCAAACTCCGGCAGGCGCCGGTGTCGCCAATAATGAGGGAAAGGGTCGCGGCGTTGATGGCCGGATAATAATTGCGGTTGATCCGGTACGCTTCGAGATAAAGGTCCCGCGCTTTTTTACCCATCGCAATTTTGGCGGCGGAGTCCTTGGCTTTTAAAAACTGGTCTTTGTATAACCGCGCCTCCAGGGAAAGATTCTCCTCGGTCGGAGGCAGATATTCTTTCACTTTCCGGTACAACTGTTCCGCCTGGGTCGTGGCCCCGCTGCGGGCCAGACTGAGGACGGACAAATGAGCCAGAGTCGGATGGTCGGCGCTCCTGGGGCCTTCGAGCGCCTTTGAGGCTACGTCATAGACCCCGACAAAATCTCCCTTTTTTAATAGTTCACGCGCCTGGTAGACCAGCGATTCCGACTGCATGCCCGAAAAATCCTTATACATAAATAACTGAAATTGCTTGAGTAAAGTGACATTCTATTTTAACGCAAAGGCCGCCGTTTGATATATGAATCCGGGGTTTTCGGCAATATAACCTCAAATGAAAATCATTGATTCTTCAGGGGTTGGGGGAATTTCCATGATTTCAGTTGTTTTTCCGATTGCCGGCCACTGCGCCCCTTCCCCAATCGATATTTGCATGACCTTCCGAATAAATGGAAAAATGCTTGGAGTCGCCTCGGGCGGGAGCTTATACTTTTATATATATCGAACCCATTGTTTCATTAATAGACGAATATGGCGAATCCAGAGATATACCGGCGGGATCAGGTTGTACGCGGTTTGATTTTAGCCGGGATGTATTTTGTCGCGGGCTGGGCCATGCTCCAACTGGGAATTCAAACCGGTTGGGCTCTGGTTCTAATTCCTGCCTCCGGAGTGGCGTTGGGCGGACTTTTATGTTGCGGCCGCAGGCTATGGCCGGGAATCTGGTTGGGGGCCTTTGCGTTTTACGCTTATTACCTGAACTATTGGGTTCCTGTTTCCGAAAAGCCGGTATTGAATTGGGTTTTGATAGTTTTCGTAATGGCCTCGGCGGCGGCTGTACAGGCGCTTTGGGGTTCCTTCCTGTTCAACAGATTTGTCCGTTCGCCCAACCCTCTGGACCGGGTAAAAGATATCTTGATTTTCATTTTCCTGGTGGCCATGGTGGGGAGTGTCGTCAACGCCTCCGTGAATTTGACGATGATGACCGCGGTGGGTTATCTGTCGGCTCAACAGTTCGCCGCTGAATGGATGACCTGGTGGCGGGGAGATGTCCTGGGAGTTTTGCTGGTGGCTCCGCTGTTTTTAATCTTTCGCCAGCCTCTAAGTTTTAAATGGAGCCCGGCCCGGGGAATCGAGGCCGGCGTACTCTTCCTGTTGTTTTTCATAACCAGCCAGGTGGTGTTTGGAGATTGGTTGCAATACAGTCATTATCCCCTGGTCTATATGTTATTCCCCTGTCTGGTATGGGCCGCATACCGTTTTGGCCACCCCGGCACGGTACTGGCGACCTTTCTGGTGTCCGTGGCGGCGGTCTGGGGAACGATTGCGGGAAGAGGACCGTTCGTCTTGAGGTCCATGGAGGAATCGTTTGCCTTATTGCAGATTTACCTGTTGGTCCTGACGGTCATGACGCTGATTCTGTCGGCGTCGGCTACCGAAGCGGAGGAAGCGCAAAAGCAGTCGACCCGGTTTGGCCGGGTCCTGGACGAATCTTCCAATGAAATTTATCTATTCGACGCCACCACCCTCAAATTCGTTCAGGTCAACCGGGGAGCCCAGGAGAATCTGGGTTATTCGCTGGCGGAATTGCAGGCCCTGACGCCGCTGGATATAAAACCTGATTTCACCCGAAAGGATTTTGAAGCGATCCTGAAGCCGTTGCGCCAGGGAACGGAAAATCTGGTGATTTTTCAGACCCGGCATAAACGTAAAGACGGTACCCGGTACCCGGTGGAAGCGCGGGTTCAGCTTTCCCATTCCGAGGTCTGGCCGGTGTTCGTGGTCATCATTCAGGACATCACCGAAAAGAAAAAGACCGAGGAGGAATTGACTGGGTACCGCCATCAACTTGAACAATTGGTCGATCAAAGGACGGCTGATCTGGAGTCGGCGCACCGGCAATTGCTTCACGCGGAAAAATTGTCCGCCACCGGCAAGATGGCCGCGTCCATGGCCCATGAATTCAACAATCCCATTTACGGCATACGCAATGTCCTGGAAAAAATCCTGCGGCGGGTCAAGCTGGAGGACAACAACAAACACTTTGTCAAACTGGCTTTAAAGGAGTGTGACCGAATGGCGACGCTGATCCGGAAAGTTCTCGATTTCCATAGCCCGTCCTCCGACGAAAAGGAATGGATTGACGTTCATGAATCCATCGAGGATATGATTCTTTTGGTCAACAAGAAATTCAAGGAGCGGAAAATTCGTCTGGTCAAGAAATTTTCAGAGGACATGCCCTGTATCGAAGCCGTTCCGGACCAGTTCAAGCAGGTCATGTTAAATCTTCTGCAAAACGCCGAGGAAGCGATCCCCGGGCGGGGGGGTACCATTACCATTGCGACCTCCGCCTGGAATGGCAAGGCGCAGATCCAGGTTAAGGATACCGGTGCCGGCATTTCCAGCGACGTGATGAAAAATATTTTCGATCCGTTCTTTACCACCAAGCCCGCCGTCAAAGGCACCGGGCTGGGGCTTTCCGTGACCTATGGCATCATCAAAAAACACGGGGGAGAAATTCTGGTCGATAGCCAGCCGGGGCAGGGGACGACCTTTACCATTTTTCTACCTGTCCGACATGAGAGCACCGCTTCCCTGGCCGATTGAAGGCGCCGCCAGCCTCCGGTTTTTTCCTCCTATTTACTGAACTCATGCAGTAAATGCCTTATAATGGGCAGGTTACAGGAGCCATGCAGCAGTGTACCCCCTTAAATTGAGCGCGGGTTGAGCATCCGCTTTTTAGGCGCCGGATTATTCCAGAAGCGCCCCGGAAAGTTATGTCTGTTTTAACCATCAGGAATTGTCTCGATCCCGTTTTACGGAAAAAGTGCGGTTTAATCCAAAATATTGATCAGGATCTGGTGAGCCTTACCGAAGACATGATCGAAACCATGTACCATGCCCGGGGCGTCGGTCTGGCCGCCAACCAGGTGGGCCTGGCCTCACGGTTGATTATAGTGGACCTGGGGTTCCAGGAGGAACAGCATGACCCGCTCATCATCGTCAACCCCGTCATCACCGCGTTCGAGGAAGAAGTGATAGGGCAGGAGGGTTGCCTGAGCATTCCCGAGGTTTACGCCGATATCAAAAGGTTCCAAAAAGTCGAAGTCAAAGGTGTGGATTTGGACGGCAAGGAGGTCCGCCTGGAGGCGGAGAATTTTCTGGCGCGGGCTTTTCAACATGAGATGGACCACCTCGAAGGAAAGTTGTTCTGGGATATGCTGAGCAAGGTCAAGCGCGACATGTTGAAGCGCAAGTTTAAAAAAATCCTGAAAGAGACGCAGGAATGAACCTCGTTTTCATGGGCACGCCGGATTTTGCCGTGCCGACTCTGCAGACCCTCCATACCTCCCGGCATTCTGTTCTGGGTGTGGTGACTCAGCCGGACCGGCCCCAAGGCCGTGGACGCGAGATACAGGCTTCGCCGGTCAAGCGTTACGCACTGGAGAACGGGCTTAACGTGTATCAACCCGAGAAAGCCAGCGCACCCGATTTTGTCGCGAAGCTTGCAGAATTGAAACCCGGCCTGATAGTGGTGATCGCCTACGGTCAAATCCTGCGGGAAAATTTATTGTCCCTGCCCAAACATTTCTGCATGAACGTTCATGCGTCCCTGTTGCCCCAATACCGGGGAGCGGCCCCGATCAATTGGGCCATCATCAACGGTGATAAGGAATCCGGCGTCACCACCATGAAAATCGACCAGGGGCTTGATACCGGGGATATCCTGCTCATGAAAAAGGTGGCCATTGATCATGACGATACCGCCCGCGACCTCCACGATAAATTGTCGAAAGCGGGAGCGGCGCTGGCCCTGCAAACCATCGAGCAGTTGGATCAAGGCCAATTGAAGAGCATTCCGCAAAATGACGCCGAGGCCACTCGCGCCCCAAAACTGAAAAAAGAAGACGGTTTGCTCCGTTGGGACCACGAGGCCGAGAGCATCCGAAACCGTGTCCGGGGAATGGAACCCTGGCCGGGAGCCTTCGGATTTTTAAACGGGCGCCGTCTGCGTTTCTGTAAAGTCGAAACCGGACCCGGGTCCGGGGAGGACGCACCCGGAGTGGTGATGCGCGTGTCGGATTATGGAATCGAAATCGGAACCTTGAAGGACCGCATCATCGTAACTGAAATTCAACCGGAAGGGAAAAAGAGGATGACCGTTCAAAGTTACCTGCAAGGCCATCCGGTGAAACCCGGTGAGCGGTTCGAGTCCGCGCACACTTCTGCTTAATCGAAGAGGATAGAATATGGAAAGAACATTGGTGGCAGGCGGGGCGGGTTTTTTAGGCTCTCATTTATGTGACGTCTTGCTCAAGGAAGGTCATGAAGTTGTTTGCATGGATAACCTGATTACCGGGAGCAAGAACAATATCGCCCATATCAAGAGCGATCGGTTTCATTTTGTTGAGCAGGATATTTCCCAACCCTTCACGGTCGAGGGGAAACTGGATTTCATTATGAATCTGGCTTCTCCCGCCAGTCCCGTCGATTACTATAAGTACCCCATCGAAACGCTGAAAGTGGGATCGTTCGGGACCTATCACGCTTTAGAGTTGGCGCGCGAAAAAGGGGCGGTGTTTTTTATGGCTTCTACTTCGGAAGTATACGGCGATCCCCTGGAGCATCCGCAACAGGAAACCTACTGGGGTCACGTCAATCCCATCGGTCCGCGCAGCGTGTATGACGAACCCAAGCGCTTTTCCGAAGCGCTGACAATGGCGTACCATCGCACGCATAAGGTGGATACCCGCATCGTTCGTATTTTTAACACCTACGGCCCGCGCATGGCGATCAACGACGGCCGCGCCATTCCCAACTTTATTTATCAGGCGCTCAAGGGGCAGGATATCACCGTGTATGGCGACGGCTCTCAGACCCGCAGTTTCTGCTATGTGTCCGACTTGGTGGAAGGGTTTGTCCGGCTTCTCAAATCGGGCCATCACGGCCCGGTCAACCTCGGCAATCCCGTTGAAATGACGCTCCTTGAGATGGCTGAGAAAATTTTGCAAGTGACCGGGAGCCGGAGTAAGATCGTCTTCAAACCCTTGCCGGAGGATGACCCCAAGGTCAGACAACCGGATATCAGCCAGGCTCGGAAACTACTGGGATGGGAACCCAAAGTTAAGTTGGAAGAAGGATTGCGGGACACGTTGGAGTATTTCCGGAAAAATATCGACGCGCACCAGGCCGAACCGTGAGCTTATGGGAAAAGAGGACGCTTCATCAATCAAACATTGGCCCGAAGATGAACGTCCCCGCGAACGGCTGGCTAAATTTGGAGGAGACGCGCTCTCCGACGCCCAATTGCTCGCCATTCTGATCGGTTCGGGGGATCGCGGAGCCAGAAAAAACGCTATCGATATCTGCCGGGATCTTCTTAAGGAGTTTGGTAATTTGAACAGCCTGGATCGCGCTTCCATCCATGAGCTGTGCCAGATGAAAGGGATCGGGATGGCGAAAGCGACGCAAATCAAGGCCGCACTGGAGGTGGGCAAACGCATGGCGTCCAACCGGTCCGGCAACCCAAAAAAGATGACCACCAGCCGGGCGTTCGTGGATTATTTCGCGCCGTTCCTGAAAAATTTGAGGAAGGAAGTCGTTAAAGTCGCCCTGCTGAATAACAAGCTTCACATCATCAAGGATTTGGTCGTATCGGAAGGCAGTGTCGACGCCAGCATCGTGCACCCGCGGGAGGTGATGATTCCCGCGATCAAAGAGTCGGCCACCAAAATTGTTCTTATACATAATCATCCCAGCGGCGATCCGACCCCGAGCCAGGCGGATATCGAAATCACCCACCGGGTGTTCAAGGCGGGAGAAATTATCGGAATCAAACTGCTGGATCACATCATAATCGGCGGAACGGAATTTTACAGTTTTGCCGACGAGGGAATGATTTAACCATGGATCGAATCAAAGAGTTTTTATATGAAAGCGCGGAGGTGAAAAAAGCCGTCGCCGATACGTTGGCGGACAAAATCCTGGAAGCCATCAATATGACTCGCGCCAGTTTTCAAAAAGGCGGCAAGCTGTTGCTCATGGGCAACGGCGGCAGTGCGGCCGACGCTCAGCATATCGCCGCCGAATTCGTCGGCCGTTACAAAAAAGAGCGCCGCCCGGTCGCCGCCCTCGCGCTCACGGTGGACACCTCCATCCTCACCTGCGTCGGCAACGATTACGGGTATGACAACGTATTCTCCCGGCAGGTGGAGGCGCTGGCCCATAAAGGGGATGTCGTCATCGGCATCAGCACCAGCGGTAACTCGGAAAACGTGATCCGGGGCGTGGACAAGGCTCGTGAAATAGGCGCTAAAACCATTGGACTTTTGGGCCATCAGGGCGGAAAATTAAAAGATAAGGTGGATCTGGCCATCGTGGTCCCGTCTAAAAATACCGCCCGCATTCAGGAAGCGCATATCACCATCGGACACATCATTTGTGAAATTCTCGACGAGGAATTTGAATAAGTGAAAACCAAGTTTAAACATTTCTTCGATAATAAAAAACGCCCCAAGGTGCTCGTGGTGGGCGATCTGATTCTGGACGAATACATCTGGGGATCGGTCAACCGCATTTCACCGGAAGCCCCGGTGCCGGTGCTGGAATCCAAATCCGAAAACCTGTCGCTGGGCGGGGCCGCCAACGTCGCTAATAATCTGGTCGCTCTGGGATGCGAGGTTTACCTCACCGGCGGCATCGGGCGCGACGAAAAGGGCGATAAACTGCTGGAGTTGATCAAGAACCGGTCCATTCACGCCAACGGTGTCTACCGGTTTGAACACCGCCCCACCACTTCCAAGGTGCGTGTCATCGCGAACAATCAGCAGGTGTTGAGGATCGATAAAGAGGATGACCGGCCCATCACCGATGCCACGGAAAACAAGTTCATCAAATATATCCACGCTGTTATCCCGGAAATGGATGGCATCATCTGCTCCGATTACCACAAGGGCATACTGACGGAGAAGATCACCCATGCCATCATGGAACGCGCTAAAAAATCCAAGAAGCCGGTGGTGGTGGACCCGAAGGGAACGGATTTTCACAAGTACAACGGCGCCACCGTCATCACCCCCAATCAGAGTGAAGTGGAGCGCGTCGCGCCCATTAAGATCAACAGCCGGGAGGATTTGGATCGGGCGGCGGAATACCTGCTCACCCTGACCAAGACGGAAGGCTTGCTCGTCACGCGCGGTAAGGATGGGATGATCTTTTATCCCAAAAAAGCCAAGCCGTTCGAAATTTCCACCGTCGCCAAGGAAGTGTACGATGTGACCGGCGCGGGCGATACCGTCATCAGCGTGTTCGGCATGTCCCTGTTCAGCAATTTCAGTTTTGAGGAAGCCGCATGGCTGGCCAATATGGCGGCGGGCATCGTTGTCGGCAAAATCGGAACCGCCGTGGTGACACTGGCCGAGATCAAAGAATTTCTGCAGGAGGAAATGCTCCGCACTTCCAGCGCCGTACTGGGATTGAACGAGATCAAGCAGGTCGTGAGCCTGGCCAAAAGTGTCGGCAAGTCCATCGTCTTCACCAACGGTTGTTTCGATCTGATCCATGGCGGCCATATCGAATTTTTACAGCAGGCCAAGAAGCAGGGGGATATTCTCATTCTCGGGCTCAACAGCGACGAATCGGTCCGTGCCATCAAGGGCGAGGGGCGGCCCATCAAGTCCCAGGACGAACGCGCCAATATCCTGTCCGCCCTGCAGGACGTCGATTACATCACCATCTTTAGTGAAGAGACGCCCGAAAACCTGATCCGCGAAATCCGGCCCGACGTCCTGGTGAAAGGCGACGACTACAAACTGGAAAATGTCGTGGGACGGGAAATCGTGGAAGGCTACGGCGCCCGGGTGGCGCTCATCCCCATCGTCAAAGGCCTGTCCACCTCCAGCACCGTCGATAAAATCCTGCAAGCCCACCGCGG
>CBDVDB010000050.1:0-12480 GCA_965372625.1 uncultured Nitrospinaceae bacterium | reverse complement strand
GTCTGAAACCGGAACCGGCGATTGATAATATGAACGTAGAGATACCCCAGGAACAGGAGGGCCTGGTAAAACACGACCGATATGCCCCATATCAGATTCCCCCCGCCAAAACCCGGCAGGATGATTTTTCCCAAGATCAATTCGACCTGAAAAATCAGGAATGCCGCAAAAAAAACCAGGGCTTGCAATAAAAAAAGATTCATAGGATTGGTTAAGGCCGCAAAATGGAGGACCCTCAATATATGGCTTGGGCCGCTAATTATCTTGGTGTATAAAGTAGTATAAAGGCAATGACGGGCGTCAAAAAATTATATTTTGGTGGTTTCACGGCCGGGAAAGAGGCGTTCAACCGTCACGCGTGCCCTTGCGAGTCTCGCTTTCCGCAGGCGTCCGGTTTTCAATCATACGATTCTTTTTAAACGTCAGGGAATAAACCATGGTGGAAGTCGTACCGTTCAACGGTCTGCGTTACAACGAGGAACAATCCGGCCCTCTCTCCGAGCTGATCGCGCCGCCGTATGATGTCATCCGCCCGGACATGCAAGAGGAGCTGTCCGCCCGCAATCCCCACAACGTCGTCCGCTTGATCCTGGGCAAGCAGTATAAAGACGATACCGATTCCAACAACCGGTACACCCGGTCCGCCAGGGATTTTAAGGACTGGCAATCGGCAGGCGTTTTAAAGGAAGACGCCGAGCCGTCGTTTTACGTCTACAGTCAGGAATATACGTTCAACGGACAAAGCAACAACCGCATCGGGTTTTTCGCGCGTGTCAAGCTGGAGGACTTCAGCCAGGGCAACATCTGCCCGCACGAATTCACTCTCGCCAAGGCCAAGAAAGACCGCGCCCAATTGATCCGCGCCTGCCGTGCCAACTTCAGCCCGGTGTTCGGTTTGTTTTCGGACCCCGGAGGATCCATCGACGCCAGGCTCACCGCCATCACCGCACAACCGCCCTTTGGGGAAATCGATGAAGATGCCGTCATTCACCGTATATGGCAAGTGAGCGATCCGGAAATCCTTCAGTTTCTGTCGGAAAGTTTCAAGGACAAGAAAGTGTATATCGCGGATGGGCATCACCGCTACGAAACTTCGCTGGCCTATCACAAGGAATACGGAGCACAGGTTCCCGACTCGGCCCATGTCATGATGTTCCTCACCAATCTGGACGCGCAATCGCTGGCGATCTATCCGATTCATCGTCAATTGAAATTCCCCTTGCCTTTCACACGGGATCATTGCATCGAACAACTGAAACCTTATTTCACCGTGGAGTCTTTACCGAAGGGCCAAAGCGCCGATCAATTGACGGCCCTCCTCGAAAGTAAAAAAAAGGATGGGATCGTCTTCTGCGCGTATCTGGGTCAGGGCGACGCACTTCTCCTGACACTCAAGGATATTGAAAAGGTGGTCCCCTTCATGGAGGATGACGCCAACGATCTGAAGGTTCTGGATGTTTACCAGCTTCATACCCTGGTGTTGAGGGAACTGATGAAAATCGACACCCGAAAACCCGAACACCAGCAGTACATCACCTACAACGTCCGCACGGTGGAGTCGATGGCCAACGTGGATGCGGGAAAGTTTGATCTGGCGATTTTCATGAACGCCACGCGCATGGACCAGGTCCGCGAACTGGCCGAAAGGGGTATCCGCCTGCCGCAGAAGGCCACTTACTTTTACCCAAAACTGCTTTCGGGCCTGGTGATCAATCGGTTCCAACCATGAAAATCATCTCCGCCGAATTCATGATCAGCGCGGTGTCGGACAAGCAGTACCCGCCGGGAAACCTGCCGGAGTTTGCTTTCGTCGGGCGGTCCAACGTCGGCAAGTCGTCGCTCATCAATTCCCTGCTCAACCGTAAAAAGCTGGTGAAGACCAGCGGCACCCCCGGCAAAACCCAGATGATCAACTTTTTCGACGTGAACCACGAGTTCGTGTTCGCCGATCTTCCCGGTTACGGATTCGCCAAAGTCCCCAAAGCGGTCCAGAAGAAATGGCAGGCTCTGGTGGAGCAATATTTAACCCAACGGGAAAACCTGCGCACGGTGGTGCTGATTATCGATGTCCGCAGAAAACCGACCGACCTGGATTTGCACATGCAGGAATGGCTGGAACAATATGAGGTGGACACTATTCTGGTCGCCACGAAATCCGATAAACTTTCCCAGGCGGAGCAGAGCCGGCAAATCAAAAAAATTCGGCAAGCGTTTGTGGGCGATGCGAACAACGCACTGGTGGCCTACTCCAGTAAAAAAGATAAAGGCCGCAAGGAACTCTGGAAACTTCTGGAACAACGGATGGCGGCGGGGTAGCCCCCGCTGGCATCTGGCTGACCGTTAAATGCAGGCGATGGTCACTGAGCGCAATTTTAAGCGGCGAATTGCCGCGGACCAGCGTGACGCTGGACCCAATTTTTATAAAGCGCTCAATGGTTATCGTTTGCCGTCAACCGTCAGCAAGTTGCCTCCAGGCGCTAGCCTGGTTATCCCCACATATCGTCCGGCATCTCCAGCCGCTCGACTTTTTTACCGCCGATAATATGAGACTCCAAAATCTCCTCGACATCATCCGGTTTGACCTTGATGTACCAGACCCCTTCCGGATAAACGATCACCACCGGACCCATTGAACAGGGACCCGTGCATCCCGCGTTGGTGATCAACGCTTTGCCGAACAGCATTTTTTGCTCGACCCCCATGCTGAGTTTTTCAAAAACCTCGTTAGCCGCGTTTTCTCCGCAGGAACCTCTGGGGTGCCCCGGGGGCCGTTGATTAGTGCAGACAATTATATGATGTGTAGGCTTTGGCATACTTCTCCTTTATAACGAATCACATGGATACAGTTCAGGTTTTTGGATGTTCATAACATCTAAACGATTTATTTTTTCCAAAAAAAATCCCCCGGCAGATCAGAACAGGCAGGATTTGCCCTCGGAGGCGAGGCGGTAGTATACTATAAACCATGAAACAACCGGTACCGGGATTTCCGATTGGATCAGACAGTGCTTCGCAAACTTTCAATTTTTCTGAATTCATGGCCAAAATTACCCTGATGGGGGAACAGTTCGCGGAACCGCGATTCGAAGAGCAGTATCTGGTGACCACCGCCCACACGGCGTTGGGCCGGTCCGTGACCCGCGTGGAGTTTTCTCCTTTGCAGGGCGACGCCTCGGCCCGCCAATATTTCCGCCTTTCCCTGACCTATCCCGAGGGTTCACCCAAACCGAGGACCCTGATTCTCATGCAACTGGAGCAGTCCAATATCCAGGGTGAAACTGATTTCATCCGGATTTTAAAATTCCTGCAGGGAATCGACCTGCCGGTGCCGGAGTTGCTCCACTTTGATCCGGACCGCGGACTTCTGTTGTTACAGGATTGCGGAGACATGACGCTGGCGGCGCATCTGCAATCCGCCGATCACGCGACTCTAAAACACTGGTATCTGAAAGCCGTGCACCTGCTCGCAGCCATGCAGACAGAGGCCACACGCGCCATCCATGCGGATTGTCCGGCGTATCATCTGAAATTCGATGTCGAAAAGTTGATGTGGGAAATGGATTTCATGCTGGAACATTTTATCGAGGGCATCCGGCAGCAGAAATTAACGGAAGCCGCCCGGCAGGAATTCCGGAAACAATTAACGGCCCTGTGCGCAATACTCGCCGGGCAAACCCCCTGGTTCACTCACCGGGACTACCATAGCCGGAACCTGATGGTCTATGATGACAAACTGGTTCTTCTGGATTTCCAGGATGCGCGCATGGGACCCAGCCAATACGACCTGGTATCTCTGTTGCGCGACTCTTACCTGCCGCTCCCCGATGCCCTGGTTTGGGAATTGGTGGATGCATTCATTCAAAAAAAACAGGAGCAGGAAAACCAACCCATCGACCGCGAGGAGTTCATCCGCATTTTTGATATAATGTCGATTCAAAGAAACCTGAAGGCCATTGGCACGTTCGCCTACCAGAAAAATATTAAAAATAATGATCGCTACCTGAACTACATTGCGCCCGCTCTCGATTATGTCCGTCAGGTCTTTAAGCGGCACGCCGAGTTGAACCCATTGCAGACTGTTTTGTCGGAAGCGATTCCCGAACTTGAAAATTAATATACGGAGGACTCCGGTATTTCCATGAGTATTTTAAAGCGTTACATTCTGGGTCAATTCATCAAAACCTACCTGCTCACGGTGGGCAGTCTGGTCGGGATGTTCATTATTATCGACGGCTTCGAGCGGCTGGACGAATTCGTCACGAAACACGGCGTTGTTTCTGATTTTGTGATGTACTATCTGCTGAAGATCCCGTTCATCCTGTCCTACATGGCGCCGCAATCCGTACTCATCGCCACCGTCATTACGCTGGCCACCTTTTCCCGCAACAACGAATTCACCGCGATGAAAGCCTGCGGCATCGGGGTGACCGGCCTGACCCTGCCCATCATCAGCTTCTCCGCCCTGCTGGCGTTGGGCCTGATGGTGTGCAACGAATTCATAACCCCCATCACCAGCCAGAAAATGAATTACCTGCTCAACATCAAGGTGCGGGGCGCGGTGGATCAATCCAAAATAGTACGCGACCGCTTATGGATCCGGTCCGGCAATGGTTCCATCTGGAATGTCAACCATTACGATCCGGTGCGATCCCTTATGAAGGGAGTCAGCCTGTATACCTTCGACCCGCAGCGGCCCGATCTCCGCCATCGCATCGACGCGGAAAGCGCGTTGTGGAACGGACAGCAATGGGAATTCTTCAACGGGTATGTTCGCTTCTTCAACGCGGATGGGGTGGCCGCCACCCAATACTTTGAAAAGGAAATTTTTCCGGTACTCGAAAAACCCGCCGACTTCAAAAAACTGCAAAAACGTCCGGAAGAAATGAGCGCCCGCTATATGTACGAAACCATCCTCAGGCAGGAGAAGGAGGGACTGGACTCGACCCGCACCTGGATCGACCTCAACCAGAAGCTGTCCTACCCCTTCATCAGCGTGGTGCTGGCGTTAATCGGCATCCCCCTGTCCATCCGCTCCAGCCGCCAGGGAGGCCTTTTGTTCTGCGTCTGGATAAGTCTGGTAGCCGGATTCGTTTTCTCTTTCTTTTATGCGCTGGGAATATCCCTCGGGTATAAAGGTGTCTTTCCACCTTTGCTGGCGGCGTGGGGTCCCTGCCTCCTGTTTATCTGCATCGGGTTTTACATGCTGTTGACCATTGACAGCGACAAACTGTTACCCATTTAGGTTCATGAGAAAATTCGGGTCTATCGATATCGGTTCCAACACGGTCCGGCTTCTTATCATGGAAGCGGATGATACGGGCCGCTTGACTGAAGTGGATTCCGAACGGGTGATCTGCCGCCTGGGCCAAGGCATTAATGCCGAAAAGCGTTTACTGCCGCACCGGATCGATTTGACTCTGGAAGTGTTGCGGCAATTCCGCGACAAATGCCGGCAGGTTGGGGACATCCCGCTCCGGGTGGTCGCCACCAGCGCGGTGCGGGAAGCCGCGAACCGGGAAGAGTTTGTGCGGCTGGCGCGGGAGCGGGTGGGACTGGACGTGCAGGTGATTTCCTGGGAAGAGGAAGCCCGGCTCACGGTCGAGGGTGTGTTCTGGAAACTGGCCCCATCCGGTAAAACCCTCATCTTCGATACCGGCGGGGGCAGTACCGAATATATCTTCACGCAGGGCAAACAGATACAAGCCCTGGCCGGTACATCCCTGGGCGTCATCCGGCTGACGGAGCAATTTATTACACAGCATCCGGTCGACCCAACGGAAATGAAAAATTTAACGACCCATGTCCGGGAAGAATTGAAACGGGTCCGGTCGCAGTTGGACGACCCGCAACCGGAAATCCTGATCGGCACCGCCGGCACCGTTACCACTCTGGCGGCAATCGACCGGAAAATTTTTCCCTACGATCCCGATAAAATCCACGGCCTGGTTCTCCCGCTGGAAAATATCCAGCTTATCTTCGAGGATTTGAAATCCAAAACCCTGGAGGAACGGCTGGCCATACCCTCCCTGGAACGGGGCCGCGAGGAATTGATCATCGCCGGGACCGCCCTGGTCCTGGAAACCATGGCCGCCTTCGATTGCTCCCACCTCACAGTCAGCGAATACAGCCTGCGCGAGGGCATCCTGCTCCAGGCGTTGGAGGGCTGATAAATTCCCTTCTCTGAAGAATTGTCCTGCTGAGCCCTGAATCATCTCTACCCGAATTGGAACAATCTTGGGAAAGACGGACGGAAAAGAGCGTTTTTTTCATTAATTAAACCAATATAAATCAATCAGTTATTCCCAAGGGGCTTATTTCATTGGAAATACATAGAAATTCTAAGTAAACTATTAGAACCGATACAGTCGAGCCTGCGAAGATGAGGCGGACTTGGGCCTGCCCTCACCCCGGAAATGTCGGGGGTCGCCGGACTCTATCCGATCTCATCCCAATTTTGGGAGCAGGCGGTTTCGGGCGGAATTGATTCCCAATTAAGGGACAACCGGAACCAGGTCTCCCGGAGGAGACCCTGGACCTTTCCACAAGAAAGAGGGCGTGCAAGTGGGTTCAAATTTAAAAAACAGCGGCCGGAGTTTTAAAATCTTTCTGTGGTTAGGCCTGTTTATCATTTTATGGGGACTCACCGCCTGTGCGGTAACTCCGGAGACTCCTCCGATTGCTGAACCGTCACCGGGCCCGCTTTCAGGCGCTCCGGCAAAAAAACCAGCAGGCTCCCTGCAGAATAATGTGGGACTCAAAATACCTCCCATGCCCAAGGGGCATGAAACGGAATTGGGTTATCTACTGGAACTGAAGGGTCAGGAAAAATATTCCATCGAAGTGGTGAATTTCGGTTCAAAAAAAGTTGTCTGGATGGGGCGCTTTCTATACCACGACAAGAAGGGGAAGGCACATTGGAAAATCATAGCGGAACTGCCGCCCCAACCCCTGCCGGAGGGCTATTTTTTTTCGAGCGGAAACTGCCTGAAGCATGGGCGGCCGCAACCGGAAATCGTGGCTATATATAAAATGGAGGATAAAAAAATATTTACCCAAATCCATAAAGCCTGGCAGGCAGACCCACGAAAAAATAAATTCAAAGAACTGCCTCTCAAGGGAATTCATTGCATCAACGAGGGGTGGAACCGTCTATAAATTTTTTATTTGTTGAATTTTTCTGAACTCTCTTCAGGAAACTATTACTAAGGGTATAATTTTTTATCAACGCATTTAAGAAGGAAATAATTATGAAACGCATTTATTTTTTCATGTTCATGGCCATTTGGATGTTCGCCGCCTGTTCATCCAATACCGGTACGGTAAAATCCGACGCTTCCGCCACGGAAACTCCAGTGGAAGTACAAGCAACTGCCCCGGCACCGGCGGAAACCAAGGCTGAAGGAAGCGGCGGCCAGGTATTTCATCATGCGGGCGCCGGCTTCAGCATTACCAAACCCTCTGACTGGAAATACATGTCTCTGGAAATGTTGGAAGCGGCAAACAAATCGGTTAAGATGGACGACAAAGACCTGGAAAAAATGATCAGGGAAAACCCTAATTCACCGCTGGTCGTTATCACCCGGTATCAAGAGCCTTATCCCACTCTCAACCCGAGCGTGGCCGTCACCATGGTGCAGTTGCCGATTGAAGGCATGCCTCCGAAAGATATTCTGAATATGTCAACGGAAGTGCTTAAGAGAGCCTATCCCGACTTGACTTATATAGATGAAGTTCAGGATGCGAATATCGATGGAATCAGCAGCGCTTACACCAAGATTAAATACACCATGGTCGCGGGTAATATGACGTTCCCGACCATAACCCGCATGTGGCTGGTCCCGCGTGGTAAAGTCATGTTCACCGTCGGTATGTCCGGCCCGCAGGAAGGCCCGGATGTTTCCGAGGATTCCTTTAAAGAAATCCTGAAAACCATCAAGTTTGATAAATAGTTCCGGACTCCGGAGCGGCTCTTGGGAGCCGTTCCGGATTTTTTTCCTCTGATCCCTCCTCCCCTCCGCCCGGCCCGGTTCAATCCCGTCGAATTTGCATTTTTAACCCTTCCTGTGTTTATATATCAGGGCCAACCTTCGATATGGAGTTTGGGTTTGACATCATTTTTCTTTTCAGATATGTTGGATTGTTCACGTTAAAAATTAAACAGTTGCCGATCATGACGCCGAAACAGACATCCGCCAAAAAAATTATCAGTATCGACAAAGCCAAAAAGTCCCAGAAACCCATGAAGGGCCGGGAAGTTATCGTCAAATCCCTTGAAAATGAGGGGTGTGAGGTGCTTTTCGGGTACCCCGGCGGGACCTCGATGGAAATCCATCAGGCCCTCACGCTGAGCAAAAAGATCCGCATGGTGCTGCCCCGGCACGAACAGGGCGGCGCATTCGCGGCGGGGGGCTACGCCCGCTCCACCGGCAAGCCCGGCGTCTGCATGGCCACTTCCGGTCCCGGAGCCATCAACCTGCTCACCGGCATCATGGACGCCAAGCTGGATTCCATCCCGCTGATCGCCATTACCGGACAGGTTGCGACCACGGTGATGGGGAGTGACGCTTTTCAGGAAGCCGATGTGGTCGGCTCGACGTTTCCGCTGGTCAAGCACAGCTATCTGGTTCAGGATATCAACGATATTCCGCGGATCATCCATGAGGCGTTCCATATCGCCGGCACCGGGCGGCCCGGACCGGTCCTGATCGATATCCCTAAAAATATCCAGCAACAGGAAACCATCGCGGATTTCAATGTCTCGTTCGACGTTCCGGGATACAAACCCAATTTGAAGCCGGCGGTCCAGCAAATTAAAAAGGCCGCGCACTTTATCAGGGAAGCCAAGCGGCCCATCATTTATGCGGGCGGCGGCATCATTGCCTCCAATGCGTCGGAGGAGTTGCGCCAACTGGTCAAGAAAACCGGCATCCCTATCACCAACACGGTCATGGGCCTGGGATCGTATCCGATGGATGACCCGCTGTCTCTGCACATGTTGGGAATGCACGGCGCGGTGTACGCCAATATCGCCATGAACCAGGCCGACCTGGTGATCGCGCTCGGCGTCCGGTTCGACGACCGGGTTACCGGCAAGCTGGCGGAGTTCTGCAAGAACGCGAAATTTATCCACATTGATATCGACCCGTCGGAGATCAACAAAAATATTTTCGTGGACGTGCCGATTCAGGGCGACGTCAAACAGGCGCTCCATATGCTGAACGGCGCGGTCGAACCGAAAAAAGACATCGGACCGTGGGTCAAACAAATCAACGGCTGGAAAAAGGAGTTTCCGCTGGCTTACCAGTTGGACAAAAAGGCCATCGTGCCGCAACACGTCATCACCGAAACGCAGAAACTGGCGGATGACGACGCGATCATTTCCGTTGGCGTGGGCCAGCATCAAATGTGGGTGGCCCAGTTCTGGCGGTTCCATTCGCCGCGCTCGTTTCTAAGTTCGTCCGGATTGGGAGCCATGGGTTTCGGCCTGCCCGCCGCCATGGGCGCGCAGGTGGCGCATCCGGACCGGCAGGTTATCAACATCGACGGCGACGGATCGTTCCTGATGAACATTCAGGAACTGCAAACGTTGAAGATCGAAAACATCCCGGTCAAGAACATCATCCTCAACAACGCGCACCTCGGCATGGTGGCGCAGTGGGAGGACCGGTTTTATAAATCCCTGCGCGGCCATACCTTCATCGGCGACGCGGATTTCGCGGAGATCGCCGACGCGTTCGGCATTGCGGGCGAAACCATTCGCAAACCGGAAGAAGTGAAACCGGCGCTCAAGCGCATGATCAAACACAAGGGACCGTACGTGCTCGACGTCAAGTACCCGTACAATGACCAGAGCCACGGGCATGTTATCCCGATGATCCCCGGCGGGCATACCTATCTCGATACCATACTCAACCAGACCCACAACCTGCGCGAGTACTGGCAAGAAAAAGGCATCGAACCCTGAGCCGGTGGCGAGCAAATCTCAAAAATGAAAACCCCCTCTCGCTTGAGAGGGGGTTTTTATTTTTCAGCGTATATAATCTTGGCAGATCAGGTTCAGCGTTTGGCGCTGTATTCGAGGTAGGCGCGGACGATATTTTCATCGATGCGTTCGAAGTGGTCCCAGCCGGAATATTTTACCGTGAGTTTTTGTTTGACGATGGCCATTGTTTCGGGCAGGTTCTTGCGGTCATCCAGAGCGTCGATGACGAACCGCCGGAGTTCCATGAGGTAATGTTTCATCTGCGTAACGAGCGGCTTGCCGCCGACGGGGCCGTGACCGGGAACGATCACTTCGGCGTCGAGGTCCTCCATTTCCCTGAGCGCATGAATCCACGATTCGATATAGCCGTCGCCCAGAAACGGAATGACGTGGTTGAACACCATCCCGCCGGTAATGATGATGCGCCATTTGGGAATATAGATGTAAAGATCGCCATCGGTGTGCGCCGGGCCGGGGTGAATCAGCTTGAGGTGGTACTTGCCCAGTTTGATTTCCACTGTCCGGTCGAACGCAAGATTGGGCGGGGTGATGGCGCGTTTTTCCTGTTCGGCCTCGATGACGATCATGGCCAGCGCCCGTTTCTGCGCGATGAGGGTCCGGGCCGACTTGAACACGCCATTGCCGGAAATATTCTCTTTATGGAAATGGCTGTTGACCACGTAAACCACCGGTTGCTTCGTCATTTTGCCGATGGCTTTAAGCACCTGCCCGGCTTCCTCTTCACTGCCGCGGGTATCGATCACGATGACCCCTTCCCGGGTCGTGATAAACGTCGAGTTGGCGCCCTTGCCGGTTTTATCCACCAGGCAGAAAATATTGGGCAGCGCCTCGGTCAACTCTGCCTCCTGCGCGACGACCGTACCGACGCCACTCATCCACACCAGAAACCCTACGCAAAAATATTTTAAAAACCGCATCGCAATCCGTTGCCTTTCCGTCATTTGGGTTGAAGGGGAACCATTTTGAGGTCATGTTAGCATCGATTGGCTTTATGTGCGCAATAATTTATGATACTTTGAATTCCATGACGCAGGACAACCGGGACAAACAGGATTTTCTGAATGCGATGCTGAGCAAGGGCGACGCGATGGTCTGCCTGGACGCGCGCCAACCGGACGTGGTCGTTCCGAAAGCGCATAGGACCAATCCGATGTTGAACCTGGTGCTCAGCCTGAAATTCCGGCGGCCTTTCGAGGTGCTGGAGGACGGCATCCATGGCCCGTTGGCGTTCGGCGGGCGGGCGCACCAATGCGTCATCCCCTTCACCGCGGTGTGGGCGATCTACGAACCTGACTCGCAAAAGGGCCAGGTCTGGGAAGCCAGCATTCCGGAAGATATCGACTGGGGCGATCAGGCGGGTGCCCTTGCCGGCGCCCTGTCATCCGGCAAGGATTTGGAAAAGCCATCGCTGAAGCCGTTGAAGGGTACCGGCAAGTCCGACAAACCCAGGCGGGACCGCAGTCACCTAAGGATCATCAAATAAGACCCAGGCCCCCACCCCGAGAGGCTCTGGAAGACCGGGTAAATTGTTTATTTTTCGTTTGATATCAACTGGTTAAGAGAGGTCCTCCCCGCCAGCTCGAATCTCAAATTTATTTTTACAAAGGCGGTAAGGATAGTTTAAACTGTGCAATTGTTCCCAATAGCGGAATGCAAAATCAAAACTCATGGTGGGCGTAGCTCAGTTGGTAGAGCTCTGGATTGTGGCTCCAGCGGTCGCGGGTTCAAGTCCCGTCGCTCACCCCAAATTTTTCATATGCGCCCGTAGCTCAGCTGGATAGAGTTCCGGACTTCGAATCCGTAGGTCGCAGGTTCGAATCCTGCCGGGCGTACCAAATTTTCAAGGAGGTCGCTATGCGTACCCAAAAGATTCTAACTTTTCGGGATTTGTTTCTGGTGTTTATTTTACCTTTAACCCTGCTGATGATCCCCGTCCAGACCCTGGCGGAAGACGCGCCCAAGGCAGAAGGCAGTAAAAGTAAAGAATACAGCCAAGGTTCGCCGCACAGTATGAAAGGAAGCATGCACGGCAAATCCGAAGGCTCCGGTTCCAAACGCGGCTACAGCAAAAAAGAGGGTAGCTCCGGCAAGCACGGGTATTCCCGTCACGGTTACGGCAAACACGGTTATGGACGATATGGCTACGGCGGTGGGCATCGTGGAAAACACGGCGGCAAGGGTAGAAATCCGTTTCGTCACATCATGCATTTTGCGCACGCATTGGGATTGAGCGCCGACCAGGTCCAGCAGATCAAGGACAAGCAATTCGAATTTCGAAAACAACGGATCAATTTACGGGCGCAACATGAAATCGCTCACCTGGAGTTGGATAAGCTGGTGCATTCCGGACAGGTGGACGAAGCCGCCATCCGTTCGGTGGGCGACCGTATCAAACAGATCAAGTCGAAAAAAATCGACGGCATGATCGAAGCCAAGATCGCGTTGCTCAAACTGCTGACCGGCGAACAGCGAAAAAA
>CBDVDB010000049.1:0-12497 GCA_965372625.1 uncultured Nitrospinaceae bacterium | reverse complement strand
AATTTCACCTAAAAAATTTGGCCCTTTCCGAGCGGAAAGGACAGCGAAGGACTTACCCATGGGAAGCATGAAATATTTCTACTTCGGATTCGGGGGATTCATCGGATTCGTATGCGGCCTCGGCCTCCAACTCTTGATTTACGCGGTTGAACGATCCGGAAATCCTATTTTGACGCAACTGGGCCGGGGCGATTACGGGATTCCGGGGAGGGGCCTGCTGGCATTATATGAGGGCCTGCCGTATCTGGGAATCGTGCTGGGGGTGGTGCTGGTCCGGTTGATGTTCCGCAAGGATTTTGACAAGCCAGGACCTGATGAGGGGAATATCGGCCCCGGCGACCGGGAATAAGGGGATACATCTGCCCAGACCGTGACCCTTCATTAAAAAATGATATAATATAGAGATGCAAAGGTCCTTCAAACAGCAGAGCCGCCTATGAACCGAAAATTCAACGATAATATTCTGAAAGCGCTGGAAACCTCCCAGGATGCCCTGAAAATCTGCAAGCAGGCGATGGAGGACGCCAATGACGAAACCTGCCGCGCCATGTACTCCGCCATCATCCGGGATTGCGAAAAGCATGTGAAGATGCTGAAGGGCGAGATCGACCTCCATAAAGTTCAGAAGAAGTGGGATTGAATAGATGCGGATTCTGATAGTTGAAGACGAGAAAAAAGTCGCCGGGTTCATCAAAAAAGGGCTGGAGGAGGAGACCTATGCGGTCGACGTGGCCTACGACGGGGAAGAGGGGTTTCACCTCGCGGACATGAATGAGTACGACATGATTATTCTGGACCTGATGCTCCCCAAGATGGACGGCCTGGAGGTATTGACCCGCCTCCGGGATAACAAGGTGAGTACTCCGATTCTGCTGTTGACGGCGAAAGATGAGGTGGAGGACAAGGTGACGGGCCTGAACAAGGGCGCCGACGATTACCTGACCAAACCGTTCGCCTTTTCGGAATTGCTGGCGCGGATACGGTCGCTGTTGCGAAGGGGCCAGGCGGAAACCCAAACCGAACTGAAGGTGGGCGATCTGAGTATGGACATGGTCAGCCACAAGGTGAACCGCAATGGCGAGGAGATTGAGCTGACGGGAAAAGAATACAGCCTGCTTGAATATTTTATGCGCAACGAAGGCAAGGTGTTGACCCGCACCATGATCGCGGAACATGTCTGGGACTACAACTTCGACACGTTCACCAACGTGATCGACGTTTACATTAATCACTTGAGGAAGAAAATCGACAAGAAATATCCGACCCGGCTTCTCCATACCCTGAGAGGCGTCGGCTATGTCATGAAGGTTTAAGGATGATGATTTCGAATTCCATCCGTTCTCGATTAACGGCCTGGCACGTTGCGGTTCTTGGATTTTTTCTGATCCTGTTCAGTGTTCTGCTCTATGCGTTTCTTTCCAAACGGCTGCACGAAAGTATCGACAATTCGCTGAAGGTTTCGGCCAATGTGATTCAGAAGGCGGCTCTGCTGGATTATTCACGAACGCCTCTGCCGGGACTGGATATATTTTTCGATCAGTTTTTCGGCGGCGGCAATACCAATAAATTTTATCGAATCTATGACGGTTCCGGGAATGTGGGTTCCCGGTCGAAGGGCATCGACGCGTCCCAATTTCCGCTCACCCAGGATGCTTATACCCGCGCCGGGAAAGGCGAGCATTCCTTTGAAACTTTCAAGCTGTCCTCCAGCCGCCGCATCCGGGTGATTACGATGCCGGTTCTCCGGAACGGTAATCTGGTCAATCTCATCCAGGTCGGCACCTCGATGGATTGGGTTGAGAATACGCTGAAGAATCTGCGGATTTTCCTGTTTGCCGCCATTCCGGGAGTATTGATTCTGAGTACCCTGGGGGGCCGGTTCATGGCGACCCGCGCTTTGAAACCCGTTGCGGAAATTACCCGGACGGCCCAGGATATCGCGCAAGGCGCCAACCTCAGCCAGCGCATCCCGATGCCCGAGGTTGAGGATGAAATCGGCAACCTCGCCAACACGTTTAACGAGATGATGGACAAGCTGGAAAAATCGTTCGCCCGGGCACGCCAGTTCAGCAGTGACGCCTCGCATGAACTCCGCACTCCGTTGACGGTTCTGAAGGGACAAAGCGAACTGGTGTTGAGTAAAACCCGCTCGAAAGCGGAGTACAAGGAAGTGTTGGCCAGCAATCTGGAAGAGATCAATTACATGTCCCGCATTCTGGAGGACTTGTTGACCTTGTCCAAGGGCGATGAAGGGGAAATTTCGCTGGAGCGGGAACCGGTGGAGCTGGGGACCATTATCGAAGAGGTAGGCCGCCAGGGCGAAATCCTAGCCGGCGAAAAAGACGTAAAAATCATTTTGGCCTACCTGGAACCCGTGACGATTCTGGGAGACGCCCACCGCCTCAAGCAAATGATCTGGATTCTGCTCCACAACGCCGTCAAGTTCACGCCCGGCGGCGGGGAGATCAAAATCACACTGCAAGATCTGGACGATACCGTTTACTTTACCATCAAGGACACGGGGATCGGCATCCCCGAGCAGGATCTTCCCAAAATTTTCGACCGGTTTTACCGGGTCGACAAGGCCCGCTCCCGCAATGAGGGAGGCAGCGGCCTGGGACTCTCCATCTGCAAATACATCGTGGACCGCCATCAGGGAACCATCGATGTGGAAAGCCAACTGGGAGAAGGGACCAAATTCAAAATCCGCTTTCCCAAATACGAAGTGGCCCAAAGAAAAACGGCCTAGTTTTTTCAGTCAAATGACTTTAAAATAAAGGTGCAGGTTTTTCTGACTATTCCCAAAAATCATTGAATTTTCAACTGAAAGAGGAGGAAAGATGCGGCTTAAAACGCCCCTGGATCCGGTTCTGGTATTTGGAGAAGTGCTGTATGACACGTTTCCCGATCGAAAATATTTGGGCGGCGCTCCGTTCAATTACGCCTATCACCTGCACCACATGGGAATTCCCACCCGGCTGATCAGCAAGGTCGGTGGCGACAAGCCCGGCCAGGATATTCTGGAGCGTTTGCAGAAAATAGGATTTCCCATTGATGGCGTTCAGTTGGATATCATCCACCTCACCGGCGAGGTGGAGGTGAATCTGGATGCCCCGGGCGGTCCTGAGTACAATATTCTTCCGGACAGGGCCTACGATTATATCGATTACGATCCCTACATTGAATCCCTGATCAGCCAGGAGATTTCCCTGGTTTATTTTGGTACCCTCGCCCAGCGCCATTCCGCCTCCGCGGAAACTCTGAAAAAAATCTTCCAAGTCCTGGCTTCCCGTTCCACCTTTATGATGGATATCAATCTCCGGTATCCTTATTTTACTTCCGAAGTGCTCCAAAGCTCTCTCCAGCAATGCGATATTCTGAAAATCAATTCGGCCGAGGTGGCGGCCATAAAGGAATCGTTGAACCTCACCGTGTCTCTCAGTGATCTGCCCCGGTATATAATCGATACCTACCAGGTGGGTTTCGTGTGTGTGACCAAAGGGGAGGAAGGCAGTGACCTGTATGAAGCGGGTAGCCGGTTATCGTTTCATTGCCCGGGGTTGCCGCCTGAAAAAATTGTGGATACCGTCGGTTCGGGGGACGCCTTTTCGGCTATGATGACCGCCTGCTACCTGGCCGGGTTTCCCAGACAGAGCCAGATTGAAAAAGCCACCGAATTTGCCTCCCGGATTTGCGAAATCCCCGGTCCTCTTCCCGAAGATTTGGAGTTTTATAAACCGTTTCGCTTTGCGTGATGGCGGATTCTCAAAAGGGGCTGTACATTTTATTGTTCAGCATCCATGGGCTGGTCCGGTCCCGGGATATCGAACTGGGACGCAATGCCGACACCGGGGGCCAGGTCAAATACGTGTTGGAACTCGCCGAACAACTGGGCCGGCGGCCGGAGGTCGAACGGGTCGATCTGTTCACCCGGTTGATACGCGATAAACGGTTTTCCCAGGATTATTCCCTCCCCATTGAACCCATCTCGGAAAAAGCGCGGATCGTCCGGATTCCCTGCGGTGGGGGCCGTTGCATACGCAAAGAATTGTTGTGGCCCCACCTGGATGAGTTCATCGATAAAACCCTGAAATTCATCAAGCGCGAGGATCTCGATCCTTACCTCGTTCACGGGCATTATGCCGATGGCGGTTATGTCGCGATGCACCTGGCCTCCCTGTTTGGCGTGCCCTTCGTATTCACCGGGCATTCGCTGGGCAGAGTGAAGCAGGAAAAAATGATGGAGGATGGTTTGAGCCGGGAGGACATCAATCGGAAATATCATATGGATGACCGGATCAAGGTGGAAGATGACATCGTGGGTTGTACCGATCTGGTGGTGGCCAGCACCCAGCAGGAAGTGGACAGCCAGTACGGTACCTATGACCATCATTCCGTACCGGATTATATCGTGAATCCCCCCGGACTCGATATCACGCGGTTTTTCCCTTACTACGACGATGAGCATCTGGACGACAAGACGAAACAGGCCCGGGTCACCCTGCAGGTGGAGTTGAACCGTTTCTTTCTGGCGCCGGACAAGCCGCTGATTCTGGCGCTGTCCCGCCCCGATAAAAGAAAAAACGTGGCCGCGCTGATTCAGGCCTATGGCGAGAGTAAAGAATTGCAGGCCATCGCCAACCTCGCGGTGTTTCTGGGCATCCGGAAAGATATTTTGAACAAGGAGGAAAACGAGCGTGAAGTTTTGATCGAAACTCTCCTGTTGATGGACAAGTATGATCTCTATGGCAAGATCGCCATCCCCAAGAAACACGATTTCACACACGAGGTTCCGGAGTTGTACCGGATCGCCGCAACCCGGCGCGGCGTGTTTGTGAACCCGGCGTTGACCGAACCGTTCGGGATCACGCTTCTGGAGTCGGCGGCCTGTGGGCTTCCCATTGTGGCCACCCGGGACGGCGGACCGGCCGATATCGTCCATAACTGCCGCAACGGAATTCTGGTGGATGTTTCTCAACCGTCCAACATCAGTGAGGCGGTCAAGAAAATTCTGATCGACGAGGATTTGTGGAAAAAGTATTCGCGCAACGGTATCGATAATGTCCGTTCGTATTACACCTGGTCCGCGCATATCGACCGCTACCTGGAAAAAATCATCGATCTGAAAAGTCACAGTATCGAAAAACGATTGTCCATTCCAAAGGGCGACCCGGTAGCCCGTAAAATGATCCGCCTCAATAAAATGATCATCTGCGATATCGACAATACTCTCACCGGCGACCCGGAAGCGTTGCGGGAACTGTTGGATTTGCTCCAACAGCACAGCGGCAACGTCGGCTTTGGGCTGGCCACCGGGCGCACCATCGATTCGGCCCTGCAACATCTGGCCGAAAATGGCATCCCCGTCCCGGATGTGATGATTACCTCCGTGGGGAGCGAAATTTATTACCGGAACAAGGCTAACCGGGATAACGGGTGGTCCAGGCATATCCGCCAGAAATGGGACAAACCCACTCTCCGGCGGCTGATGGCGACCCTGCCGTTTGTACAGCCTCAGGAACCGGAGACGGAGCGGGAGTTCAAAATAAGTTATTATATGGAACCCGACCCGAACCACCTGTCCCGGATCAATGATCTGCTGACGCAGAACCGCTGCCGGTACCAGGTGATCTATTCGCACCAGAAATACCTGGACCTGCTTCCGCAAAGAGCGTCCAAGGGGAAAGCCATCCGCTACCTGAGTTACAAGTGGGAAGTTCCCCTCGAAAATTTTCTGGTGGCGGGGGACTCGGGAAATGACGAGGAAATGTTGCGGGGCGATCCTTACGGTGTGGTGGTCGGTAATTTCAGCGAAGAGATGGAAGTACTGCGCGGCAAGCGCCGGGTTTATTTTTCGCCGCGTTCCTACGCGGCCGGAGTGATCGACGGAATCCGCCGCTATAAATTTCTGGAGAATGATATTGGATAACGAACAGACATTGTTTCCCTTGATGACGGATGAAGAGATCCGGTGTTTCAGGGAGTTTATTTATGAGTTGAATCGACAGTCGGCGAGGCACCTGCTCCGTAATGACATTGTTCTGAGGTTCTCTCAATTTCTGGATCAGCGGAATGCCGGGAACAAGGCTCCCGACGATGTTTCCAGTCTGGAAGCTTTCCTGGCGAAAACCCAGGAAATGCTGTTGCTGGAAGAATACGTGGCGCTCCTCCATCGAAGACAGGTGGCTGATTACCATTTTTACCGGGTTTATAATGTGGAAGACCGGGTGGAACGGTTGAGCGCGGAGGAGTTTTTGGATTACCGGGAAATGGTGGCCGACCGCGCCTACGTGCCTCCCGAAAAAAAATTGCTGATCGATTTCCAGCCGTTTTACAGTATCGGGCCGGAGATCGCCGACCTCAGAAAAATTGGAACCGGTCATAGACACCTCAACCATTACGTGGCCGAAAAATTACAGCAGGAACCGGAGGACTGGCAGGCCTTCCTCTGCGAATTTTTAAAAGTTCACAGCATCAACAATGATCCAATCCTGGTGGATGGGGGAATCATCGAAGGCCCCCGGGTATTGGCCGAGGCTCTCGAGAAAGCCATCCGTTTTCTGGAAACGTTGGATGAGGACACGCCGATCCATGAAGCACGAGCCACTCTGCGCCGTTTGGGGATAAGGGACGGCTTCGGGGACACCGCCGGGCGCGCCACCACCCACTTGCAATTGCTGGCCAATCTTTTTGAATCGCCCAGCGCCGATTATCTCGATGAGTTTCTCGGGGCCATTCCCCTGATATCGCGGGTCGCGGTGATTTCACCGCACGGATGGTTCGGGCAGGACCATGTGCTGGGCCGGCCCGATACCGGCGGGCAGGTGGTGTATATTCTCGATCAGGTGAAGGCGCTGGAAGCTTATTTGAAAGTATCGCTGGCCTCTGCCGGGATACCCGTGCCGCCGAAAATAATGGTTGTTACCCGCCTGATTCCCGAAAATGAAGGCACCACCAGCAACCAGCATCTCGAAAAAATCAACGGCACGGACAACTGCTGGATTCTCCGCGTCCCGTTCAAGGACGAACATGAGAATATCATTCCCCACTGGCTCTCCCGGTTTCAGGTGTGGCCGTATCTGGAGCAGTTCGCTCTGGACACCAAAAGCGAATTGCTGATGGAATTCGGCGGCAAGCCCAATATGATCATCGGAAATTATTCGGATGGCAATCTGGTGGCTTCTTTACTGGCGCCCTGGCTGCAGGTGATTCAGTGCAACATCGCCCACGCGCTGGAGAAATCCAAGTATCTTTTCTCGGCCTTGTACTGGCAGGATATGGAGAAAGACTATAATTTTTCGCTGCAATTCACCGCCGACCTGATTGCCATGAACAAAGCGGACGTCATCATTTCCAGCACCTCGCAGGAAATCGCGGGCACGGAGACGACCCTGGGCCAGTACGAATCCTACTGCCTGTTTTCCATGCCGGAATTGTATAAGGTGATCCATGGCGTCAACCTGTTTCATCCTAAATTCAACGTGATTTCCCCGGGAGTGGACGAATCCATTTATTTTCCCTACACCGACACGACGCGGCGGCTGAAAAACCAGACGGATGAATTGCGCGACCGGTTATTTTTCCAAAAAGGAAATGATATTTTCGGCGAGTTGGAGCACCCGGATAAAGTTCCCATCTTCACCATGGCGCGGCTGGATAAAATCAAAAATCTGACCGGACTGATGGAAAGCTTCGGTCAAAGCGCGGAACTGCAGGACAAGACCAATTTGATTCTGGTGACCCGCACCGTTCGGGAGGAGCTGGTGACGGATGACGAGGAGCGGTCCGAATTCAAAAAAATGTTCCGCTTGATCGAGGAATACGGACTTCAAAAAAAAATCCGTTGGGTGGAAAATACATCCCGCCAGGATGGCGCGGAGATGTACCGGATCATAGCCGACCGGAGAGGGATGTTTGTGCAGCCCGCTTTGTTCGAGGCGTTCGGGCTGACGGTCCTGGAAGGCATGGCCAGCGGCCTGCCGGTATTCGCCACTCAGTTCGGAGGGCCGCAGGAAATCATCGTGGACGGCGAAAACGGTTACCTGATCAACCCCACTCACCCGGAATTCATCAGCCGGCCCATTCTGGATTTTCTGGAACGGTGCGAAAGGTTGCCCTCATGCTGGGATGCGCTGGGCGGTCAGGCCATCACCCGCGTCAAGGCGAAATTTACCTGGCGTCTGTACTCGGAAAAATTGATTAAAGCCGCCAAGCTCTATGGGTTCTGGAACCATTCGGTGCTCGGGGATGAGAAGAAGGAAGTGGACCGGTATTGCAACCTGCTGTTCCACATGGTGTTCAAAAACCGGGCGAGACAATTGATCGGGGATTAGGGATTCAAAAGAGAGGTCTATTTGATCCATACCAGGGGCCGGTAAACCCAGGCTTTATCGCCCCAGGCATCCACCACCTGTACCCAGTTGTTTTTGATCTTGAGGACTTTCATCGAATAATACTTTTCACCGGGAATCCCCTTGAATTTTTTAAAATGGGTGCCCGGGCCGCGGCGCAGATTGATTTTATTTTTTTTGATGACGGCGCACTTGTAGGATTTGGTGGTGAGCCGGCGGTGTACCCAGTAAATATCACCGTCCAGATCCTGAACCCGCAGCCACTCGCCTTTCCTGCCCAGTTGGCGGAAGGGCATGTAGCGGAACACTTCCCAGAGTTTGTCGTAGTTCAGTCCGGGACCCTGCCGCAAATTGGCCCGGCGCTCACTGATGCACAGGGCATCCGCGGGCGCAATCCATAACAGGGAGAGGCCGAGGGAACCTAAAATAAATAGCAGGATAATTTGAGACTGCGATTTGAGGCGAATCATACTCATGGATGATACTTTGATCTGCGGTGAACTGATAAAGTTTGATGGAACCGTGACTGGCTGGTGTGCGGCACAAGCTCGAGCCTGGAACCGCCTGCGCTCTACTCTTAACCATTTGAAAATATTAGCATTATATCCACCAAGCGGCGGCCGGTCAACTTTTGGGCGCAGTCATGACAGGCTCCATCAGAGTAACATGGAAATATTTCGATTACAAATAAGGGGAATTTTTGCCATGGAAAAAGGTGAATTACGGAGTTCCGAGTGCTGATTTTTCTTTCGGTTTTACAATTCGTTTTGATCGTTTGGGTGGTGGTCTATCTGACCCTCAACGCCCGTTGTCCGCTGGTTGCCGAGCCAGTGGCGGGCCCTTTGGCCGAATCTCCCAGGGTTTCCGTATGCGTTCCCGCCCGTAACGAGGAGCGCGATGTCGGCGCCTGTCTCACCTCTTTGCTGAATCAGGACTATCCTGATTTTGAGGTGATCGTGGTGGATGATAATTCCACCGACAACACACCGGATATTATTGAGTCCCTGCAAGCGCGGTATCCCAATCTGATCGCCATTCGGGGAGCGCCTTTACCTCCGGACTGGTATGGCAAACCCTTCGCCTTGCACCAGGCGATCCAAAAGGCGCAGGGGGAACTGCTCCTGTTCGCGGACGCTGATCCCGTGTTTCAACCGCATACTCTGACGACAGCTGTACATTTGATCCAGAAGCATCAGGTGGATATGGTCACTCTTTTGCCCGGTGCGGTATTCGGTTCTTTTTGGGAGCGGGTGGTGCAGCCGGTTATTTTCGTCTTCATTGGGGCTATAGCAAAGTTTGCCAAGGTGAATGATCCGAAATCTGACGCGGCGATGGGTGTCGGCCACTTTATCCTGATGCGGCGGGAGGTGTATGACCAGGTCGGTGGGTATGAATCCCTCAAGCAGGCCATCGTGGAAGACATCGAAATGGCCCGGCTGCTTAAACGATCTGGCGCCCGAATTTTAATGGCCGAGGGCAAGAAGGTCTATTCCATCCGCATGTACCATTCGCTGAAAGAAATCTGGATCGGCTGGCGGAAGAATATATTTGTAGCCATGAAAAACTCTATTCTGAAAACACTTTATTATATTTTCTGGATATTGGGTTTTGTGATCACCCCCTGGCTCGTGGCAGGGGTTCATCTGTGGTGGGGCTCAGATTTGTGGTTGCAGGCTATGGGCCTGGCGGGACTGTTCCTGGTATTCGTTTCGAAGGCGGTTCTATGTTATGAATTGAAACTTAAGATGCATACCCTGTTCCTGTTCCCCCTGGGAGCGCTGGTCATGGCCGCTATCATGATCAATTCCATGATCCAGGTGAAATTCCGCGGCGGCTCGGAATGGCGCGGACGCATTTATTCTCAACCGGAGAAATGACCTGTGGATATTTACGCGAAGCGGTTTATCAAGATAGCCCTGATTTATCTGGCCCTGGGCGTGGTGATGGGCATGGTGATCGGCGCCCGGCCGGACTGGAGCGAGAGACTGCGCTTCGTTCATATTCATTTAAACCTGCTGGGATTCATGACCATGTTTATTGCCGGGGTGGCGTACCATGTATTGCCCCGCTTCAACGCCCGGCCCCTGCCCTGGCCGGCTGGCGTGAAAGTCCATTTCATATTGCACAATACCGGATTGCTGGGCATGGCCGCCACCCACCTGGCGGGAGGCCTCTGGTCCGGCGGCGCGCTCCATGTCGCCTTCGTCCTGTTCGCGGTGGCCACCGGGGCGGGACTGTTGATCATGGCGTACAACTTGTTTTCTGTTTTGACCCCCGCTAAAGAGGCCGCACCGGTTACCCAGATTACCGGGGGGATGAAGGTGGGCGACGTGCTGGACCGATTTCCCGCCGCGCTTCAGGTCTTCATCGATGCCGGGTTCCAGACGCTGACGAATCCGGTCGCACGCAAAACCTTTGCCAAAGTCATCACCCTCCAGAAAGCCTGCGAGAAGCACGGCGTCGACGTCGGCGACTTTCTGAAACAACTCAACGCCGCTTTATTTGAAAAACCCGGCGGTCCGCCCACGCAAGCCTCCGGGGATAAAGAGGAAACCCCTGTCGGGGTCGCCATGGAAAAAGGAAAACCCTGCACGCTCGATACCATGGTGGGCAGTCTCATCAAAATCCATCCGGAAACCAAAGCCGTGTTCGAAAAACATTACGGTAAGGGGTGTTTCTCCTGTCCCGGCCAGGTTTATGAAACCGTCGAGCAGACCGCACATATGCACAACGTCGACCCCGCATGGGTCCTCCAGGAAATCAACCAAACTATTGGAAAATGAAACAGGATTCATTCAAAGAATTCGTGTTGGACCAGCTTGCGGGAATGGGGTCCGTTACCTGCCGCGCCATGTTCGGCGGCTATGGGTTGTACTGCAACCAAATTTTTTTCGGTATCCTGCATAAAGGCAGGCTGTACTTCAAAACCAACGATCAAACGCGACCCGCCTATAAGAAGTGCGGCATGCAGCCGTTTCGTCCGTCCGACAAGCAGACCCTCAAAAATTATTATGAGGTTCCCCCGGATATCCTGGAAGATGGGGATGAACTCATCCGCTGGGCGGGTAAGTGCATGGGAAAATAAAGATATTTATAAGCAAATCAATACCCTTATTGGGGTGCCAAGCCCCAAGAAAAATCCAACTTTTCGGGCAATAAAAAGTATTGGGCTGTTTTCACGAGTGTGGTAGGATACGCGTGCCAAGGCACGGGATGGCTAAGGGGTGGTTTCGGTCACGGTAATCCAGAGTGTGGGGCCCGGGGCAGGGTCTTTGCAGGGATGGGGCCAGGTATCGCCTGAAAGAAAACTGGGGAACGCGCTTTGAGTCTTTCTGGAACGCCTTCCCGCTGAATCTGAGGAGCGCGACTGGTATGCCTTTAGGTAAAGTGAAGTGGTTCAACGAAAGCAAAGGGTACGGTTTTATCGAGTCTGAGGAGGGAGAAGACGTCTTCGTTCACTTCTCTGAAATTCAATCGGAAGGATTTAAAACTCTGAAAGAGGGCCAGGAGGTCGAATTCGAAAAGACCCAGGGCAAGAAAGGCCCGCAAGCCTCCAATGTAATCCCCAAATAACCCCACGAAAAATTATAAACCCGGCCGGAGCCCCTATCTTCGCCGGGTTTTTTTTGCCCGTCCTTTCCCACAAAATTTGTTAAAAAATCCTGTGAAATCCGAATAACCTGTGGTACAAAGGGGCCGTATAATGAGATGGGCTTTGAATCCATCCACCCGGATCCCCGGGCTTTCCAACAGCGGTGAATGGAACATATGATGTTAACCGGCCATCCTCTGGGGTGGTTTTTTTATTGGAAAGGATTACCGGCCGGGTTGGGATCGAACCTCACCTTACAAAAAATCTGGGAATGCGGTTTTGGGTTTGGTCTCGAGCGGCTTCCCGCTCAATCTTAAGGAGCACGATTGGTATGTCAGTAGGAAAAGTAAAGTGGTTTAACGACAGCAAGGGATACGGATTTATCGAAGGTGAAGACGGCGAAGACGTCTTCGTTCATTTCTCAGAGATTCAAGCCGAAGGATTCAAAACCCTGACGGAGGGCCAGACGGTCGAGTTCGAAAAGACCGACGGCAAGAAAGGTCCGCAAGCCTCCAACGTCATTCCCAAGTAAAACCGCAATCAACTTAAACCCC